>NZ_JBFTLQ010000021.1:0-95062 GCF_056396525.1 Cupriavidus sp. 05T41 | reverse complement strand
GCCGGCGCCGGCTGCGCGGCGACCTCGGCGGCGGGCTCGCTGTGGCGCGCGCTCACGGCCGCTCTCCCGCGGCGGCCAGCGCGGCACGCTGCTCGGCGATGGCCTGGCGCTCGGCAATGGTCTGGGCGACCTTGTCGCGCAGATAGATCGGCATGGCATCCTCCGGCGCGACAGTTGCGTTGCGCGCCAGCGCGCGCAGGGCGATCGATACCAGCGCCGGCGCAGCGGGCAGCGCGTCGGGCACGCTGTGCTGCGCCAGCGCCGCGGCGGCAAGGCGCTCGCCGAACACGGCGGCGGCGTTGCCGGCCAGCCAGAACGGCGCGGGCGGCAGGCTCACCGCTTCCGGCGCGCACACCTGCATTTCAGTGACGGGCTGCCATTGCTGCGCGGCATCGTCCCAGCGGAACGCACCTGCGTAGGCTTCATCCATGCGGGCATCCAGCGCCACCAGCACCGGGATGCCGGGCGGCAAGGCGGGCAGCCCCGCGCCGCCCAGGCGCACGCGTTCGGCGCAGGCCATCAGCGAATTGACGGGCACGACCGGCAGGCCGGCGCCAAAGGCCAGGCCCTGGGCCACGCCGCAGGCGGTGCGCAGGCCGGTAAAGGAGCCAGGCCCGGCGCCGAAGGCGATCGCTGCGCAGTCAGCCAGGGCAATGCCGGCCTCGGCCAGCAGTTCGCCGGCGGCCGGCAGCACGCGCGAAGACGAGCGCGGGCCGGTATGTTCATGACGCACCAGGCACTCCAGGGCGCCGCCATCGGCAATGCGCCCGAGCGCGACGGAGCACCACTCGGTGGAGGTTTCAACAGCAAGAATCCAGGACATGGCGAGATTGTATCCGTTGCGACCTCAAAAGCTGAACTTGCGCGGTGGCCGATCTGCCGGGATCGCCCGCGCGGCGGCCGGACCGAAGGCTTCTTCGGTTTCTTTCGGCTCAAACGCACGGTGCCGGGAGATATCATCGCGCTGTCCCGGGGCTGCTCCCGGCCCCTCGCCCCAGAAATCATCCAGGAGAACCCCATGAGCGACCTGCAGGCACGCTTCGCCCAAGCCCAGCTCGACGTCAAGCAACTGGCCGAGCGCCCCAGCAATATGACCCTGCTGCGCCTCTACGCGCTGTTCAAGCAAGGCAGCGAGGGCGATGCCCATGGCGACAAGCCCGGCATGACCGATTTCGTCGGCCGCTACAAGTTCGAGGCCTGGGAAACCCTCAAGGGCACCAGCCAGGAAGAGGCGATGGAAAAATACATCGCGCTGGTCGAAGAACTGCGCAGCGGCGCCACCGCCTGAGTGCGGGCCGGGGCTGGCGCCCCGGCCCCGCTAGCCCGGCGCGGCCGGCAGTTGCCGCGGGCGGATGCGCCAGGCCGCCAGGATGGCCGTGGCAATCACCAGGCCCACCGCCAGAAAGGTCTCGTCGAAGGCGCGGATGCGCGCCGCGGGATCGCCCTCCGGGCCCAGCACCGCGCCCTGCGCCGCCAGCCGCCATTGCAGTCCTACGCCCGCCAGGCTCACCCCGATGGCGCCGCCCAGCTGCCGCAGGAAGTTGATGCAGCTCGAGCCCTGCGCGATCAGCGAGTAATCCACGCCGCGCATGGCGCCCAGCGTCAGCGACGGCAGGATGCAACCCAGCCCGATGCGCCCCAGCACCGCCCACGCCACCAGCAACAGGTAAGGCGTGGCCTGCGAGCCCAGGGCCATCAGCAGGAAAGACGCCGCCAGCAGCGCAAGCCCGAACGACACCTGCCGGTGCGGCGCGACGCGGTTGATCAGCCGCCCCGAGGCGGCGATGGTGAGGGCCAGCGCCAGGCCGGCCGGCAGCAGCACCAGGCCGGCCCGCGACGGCGAATAGGCCAGCGCCATCTGCATGTAGACCGGCAGCAGGTAGGTCGAGCCGAACAGCCCCGCTCCGTAGATGAAGGCGACCACCGCGCCGGCGGCGAACTGGCGGTAGCTGTACAAGCGCATGTTCATCAGCGGATGCTGCGCGCGCAGCTGCCACAGCACGAAGACCACCAGCAGCAGCACCCCGAAGCCCGCCAGCGCCAGGCCCGCCGCCATGCTTTCGCGCAGCTGCACCAGGCCGTTGAGCAAGCTCACCGTGCCAATGCCGGCCAGGCCCAGGCCCTGCCAGTCGAGCGGCTTGCGCTCGCCCATCATGGCCGAGTCCACCGCCATGAAGCGGCGCGCCATGAACAGGCCGATCAGCGTCAGCGGCACCACCACGAAGAAGATCGAGCGCCAGCCGAAGGCCTCCACCAGGAAGCCGCCCACGCTCGGGCCCAGCGCCGGCGCCAGCACCACGCCGAAGCCGAACAGGCTGACCGCGCGGCCCTGCTCGCGCTCCTCGAATACCCGCAGGATGAGGATATTGGGCAGCGGCTGCAGGATGCCCGCGGCAATGCCCTCGGCCACCCGCATGGCGATCATCACTTCGTAGGACGGCGAGAAGCCGCCGACCAGGCCACCGGTGCCCAGCAGCAGCAGGCTGCCCACAAAGGTGCGGCGCAGGCCGTAGCGGTTGAGCAGCCATGGGGTGAGCAGCATCGACAGCGTCATGGCGATCATGAAGCTGGCCGCCACCCACTGCGCGCGCTCCTGCCCCAGCAAGAAATGCTTGCTCAGGGCGGGCACGGCCACATTGACGATGGTCGACGAGATGATCGACGAAACCGTGCCCAGCATCAGCGTCATCAGCACCAGCCAGCGCAGCCGGTCCCCATAGCGTGCGCGCAGCGTGGCCCGCGTCGGCCCGCCGGCCGGCTCGCCCGCCGAGCCGCCCGAAGGTCCGCCCGCGGCGGGTGGCGAGGGCTGCGCGCTCACCCCAGGCGCCCGGTGGCAGCCAGTTCGCGGATCTTGCGTACGGTGTCGATATCAGCCTCGTGATAGGCCGACTTGACGATCTCGGCGTAACGGTCGTCGCCGCTCGCGTCCACCGCCGGCATGGTGGTTTCGTAGACAAAGCGCAGCAGCAGCGCACCGGGTCCCGGCGTCTCGATCGCCATGGTCAGGGAGCCGCCGGCGTGGTCGGCGGTGGCCGCGGTCTCGTAGCGCACCTGGCGGCGCGGCGCGAAAACCACCCGATCGCGGATCGAAGCCTTGCCGAAGTGCAGCACCCGCACGACGTAGTCCTCACCCCGCTCCACGATCTCGGCACGGTCCAGGCCCAAGACGAACAACTCGGGCTCGCTGGTACGCAGCACCAGCCCTTGCCATAGCTGATCCGGCGTCAGCGTGTCCAACTGGATATTGTGTGGATCGTTGATCTCCACAAGGTGCTCGAAACGCAACTTTCCTCTCCCGATCTATCGTTAGCCGATATTATGAAGGCTCCGCGTCAAGGTCTACAGCAAAACTTCCCCCTCCCGCACATCCTCGCCCCCGACCCCGCCGCCTCCGGAGCCCATCCATGAACCAACCCATCATCGAACCCGCCATCGACGCCGTCGATCCGCTGCAGGTCCTGGTGTATGCCGATTCGCTGTCGTGGGGCATCGTGCCGGGAACGCGCCGCCGCCTGGCCTGGCCGGTGCGCTGGCCCGGCCGGCTCGAGCTTGCCCTCAACGGCTCCGCCGGCCAGCGGCCGGTCCGCGTGCTGGAAGACTGCCTCAATGGCCGCCGCACGGTCTGGGACGATCCCTTCAAGCCCGGGCGCAACGGCATCCAGGGCCTGGCCCAGCGCATCGAGATGCATTCGCCGCTGGCGCTGGTGATCCTGATGCTGGGCAGCAACGATTTCCAGTCCATGCATGCGCACAACGCCTGGCACGCCGCGCAAGGCGTCGGCGCCCTGGTCGACGCCATCCGCGCCGCGCCCATCGAGCCGGGCATGCCGACACCGCCCGTACTGGTGCTGGTGCCGCCCGCGATCACCACGCCGTGCGGGCCGCTGGCGCCCAAGTTCGCCGGCGGCGAGCACAAATGCGCGGGGCTGACGCAAGCCTTCGCGGAAGTCTGCAACACGCGCGGCTGCAAGTGGTTCGATACCGGCAGGGTGATCCGCAGCAGCGCGGTGGACGGGGTGCACCTGGATGCCGGCGCCCACCTGGCGCTCGGCGACGCGCTGGCGCCGGTGGTTCACAACCTGCTGGCGCCGCTGCGCGCCTGAAGTGTCCCGGGGGGGCGCCCGATGCAACACTCCTGACAGTACATGTCAGGAGCGCCGGCGCACAATCGCGGCTCGATCACGCCCCCAACACGGGCAGGAGACTGCGATGCAATTGCTGATCCAACTCGATGTCGACGACCTCGCGCGGGGCATCGGCTTCTACGAGCAAGGCCTGGGGCTGAGCCTGGCGCGCACGCTGTCCGGCGGCGCGGTGGCGGAGATGCTGGGCGGCGGCGCGCCGATCTACCTGCTGGGCGGCCGCGCCGCGAGCTGGCCCGGCAGCCGTGGCAGCGCGAGCCGCACCCCGCGCAGGCAATGGACCCCGGCGCAACTGGACTTCGTCGTGACCGACCTGGAGGCGGCCATCGAGCGCGCGCTGGAAGCCGGCGCCGAACTGGAAGACTGGCCGCAGGATTTCGCATGGGGCCGCCAGGCCCTGCTGTCCGATCCCTTCGGCCACGGGCTTTGCCTGGTCGAGTGGAACGCCCGCGGCAACGAAGCCGGTGCGGGCGGCCGGCCAGTGATGGCGGCAATGCCCGCGCGACCCGGGATGGCGCGGGACGCCGCCATGTCCGGCTGAGGCGCGCGGCGGGATTGCCCCTGCGCGCGCCTCCCCGCTACATCGTCAGCGGATCTGCAGGTCGCGCCTGACTTCCGCGCTGCCCTGCCTGACGGTGATGGTCAGGACATCGCCGCTCACCGGCGGCGTGGCCAGGCTGGCCAGGTACTGGAAGCGGATGCCGGTCTGGATGCTCTGGAACAGTCCGGCCAGGTCGGTGCCCTCGACGCGCTTGTACTCGCCACCGGTATCCGCGGCCATCTTCTGCATCTCGGGCTCGTTGACGTCGCCGCGCCTGCCGAACGCTACCGTGTAGAGCGGCACGCCCTTGCCCTGCGCCGCGCGGATGACGCCGTCCGGCGCGTAGGGCGCGACGTTGTTCTGGCCATCGGTCATCGCCACCACGATGCGGCGTGCGTTGACGCCGGCATCGAGCAGATCGAGGCCGGCCTGCGTGGCGCCGTAGAACGCCGTGGTGCCGCCATAACGGTAGCTGTTGCGGACCCGCCAGTCGCCGGTGGCGGGATGGACCGGGTCGGCCCCGCTGCCGTCATAGATCTGCGACGCGCGGTTGTACAGGTCCACTACCGGGCGCAGCGCGGCGATGTCCTGCGTCAGGCCGCTGGCGCTGAAGCGGTAGCCGGCCACCGCCGCGCCGCCGCGGGTCCACGTGTAGTAGCGGTCCAGGTTGGCGTCGTCGATCGTCTCGACCTTCTGGTCGAAGATCACCACGCCGGCTTCGTCGGCCGCGCTGCGCAGGCCGTCGAGCAGCACGTGCCCGGCCGCGCCGGCGATCTGCAGCGCGCTCTTGCCGGTGTTGCCGATCAGGGTGCCCATCGAGCCGCTGGCATCCATCACGATCGCCACGCTGGCGTTCTGCGCCGCGCTGGCGCCGTACGACAGCGAGCCCAGCGGCAGCGCGGTGCCGGCCACGGCGAACGCGAAGTCCGGCGCGGCCAGCCCCAGTACAGCCTTGCCGGTCTGGTCGTCGGTCACGGTCAGCGCCACCTTGCCGCCGCCCAGGTCCTGCACCACGCTGAGCACATAGGCCGCGTTGGCCGGCAGCGCCGACACCGGTGGCTTGCCTGCGCCCGCGCTGGCGATGAACGACGAGAGCGGGCGGCTGACCGGGCCCAGGCCGGCGGGCTGGGCATGCGCCTGCACGGCGGTCTCGGGCACGTTGCCGGCGAAGCCGCCGCAGGCATCGGTGGTCAGCGTGCCGACCACCGTGCCGTCGGCGCTGGCGAAGTGCACGTCGAGCGCGGCGAGCGGGTCATACCCGTCAGGCACTTCCGGACAGGCAGCGCTGGCGGGCGTGCGCAACACCGTGCCGGCCAGGCGCACGATCATGGCGCCGCGCGCGGCCGTGCCCTGCGGCTGCACCAGCACGCCGGCCACCGCCACGGTCTTGGGGACGGCCGGCGTGGACGGGGCCGCGGGACCGGAGCCCGCGCCGGGCGTGCCGGCGGAGGTGTCGTCGTCGGAGCCGCCGCAGGCGGCCAGTACCGCCACTGCCAGCACGCTCAGCATGGCATGTCGAAATTCGCGCATCGATTCTTCTCCTGAAAAATGCGGTCGTTGTTCTGCCGCGATGGTTCCATCGCCGGCGCGACAAAAGGCTCGGACGGATTTGTTTGAATCGGCGGAATCGTCCGGCGATGGTGACAAAGGGAACAAAGCTGGCCCGCTTGATCTTGCGCAACGGATCGATCCGGCCAGTGCGCTATGGCCACGCGAACGACGCGCCAAACGGATAAGCAAGCGCGCATTGCTTCGTTGGTGACGCAGGCGGCTTGTTCTATCGTGTCTCGGGTGCAAGAAACTCCAGCCCGCGCGGCGAGCCTTCGCCGCCCCAACACGCAATCCGCGCATATCGCATGACCTCCTTCGGCCCGGATCTGAACGATCCCTTCGTGGCCCGCGCAGTGAAGCTGCGCGAAGCCTTCCATACCGATGCCGTTGCCCGCGACAAGGCCGGCGGGCGTCCCACCGGACAGATCCGCCTGCTCAAGGAAAGCGGCCTGCTGTCGGCTGGCATTCCCGCCGCGTTCGGCGGTGGCGGCGCGTCATGGCTGTCGCTGCTGCGCGTGGTGCGCGAGTTCGCGCGCACGGACGGCTCGCTGGCTCACCTGTTCGGCTATCACCATCTTCCCGTGCACACCGTGCGCGCACGCGGCACGCCGGCGCAGCAGGCGCGTCTGCTGCATGCCTCGGCTTCCGGGCAATGGCTGTGGAGCAACTCGGGCAACGCCTTGTCGAAGACGTCGGCCGCGCAGCGCGCGCCCGGCGGCGACGGCTGGCTGGTCACGGGCTTCCGGCCGTTCTCGAGCGGCACCCATGTGGCGGACGTGATCCAGCTGGCGTGGGAGAACGAACTCGGCCAGCGCCTGACCGCCGTGATCCCGGCGGAGCGCGCCGGCATCCGGATCGAGGACGACTGGGACGGCATCGGCCAGCGCCAGACCGGCAGCGGCACGGTGACCTTCGACAACGTGCTGGTGCGCGACGACGAACTGCTGGGCCGTGCCGACGACGCGCTCACGCCGTTCGCCTCGCTGGTCACGCTGCTGCAGCAAAGCGTGCTGCTCAATGTCTTCGTGGGCGCTGCCCAGGGCGCGCTCGACGAAGGCAGCGCCTACACGGCGACGCAATCGCGCCCGTGGATCCACTCCGGCGTGGAGCGTCACGTGGACGATCCCTGGGTCCAGCGCAAGTATGGCGAGCTGGCCATCCGCACGCTGGCGGCCACCGAACTGGCCGACCAGGCGGCGCGCACGCTGGACGGGATCTATGTCCATGGCACGGCGCTGACGCCGGAGCAACGCGGCCGCGCCGCCATCGACATCGCGACCGCCAACCTCTACGCCGGCGAGACCGGGCTGGCCGTGTCCAGCGATATCTTCGAGGTGATGGGCGCGCGCTCGGCCACCAATGCGAACGGCTTCGACCGCTTCTGGCGCAACGTGCGCACGCATACGCTGCACAACCCGGCCGAGTACAAGAAACGCACGGTGGGCACCTGGCTGCTGACCGGCGAATTTCCCTCGCCCGCCATCTATCGCTGATTGCGCTTATCCCGTTGACTTCCGCCGGCTGCGCCAGCCGGCTTCAACCGAGTCCCCATGTCCGCCAACGTCGCCTACCTCCATGCGCCGGCCGATGCCGCGCCCGCGCTGTTCGAACCTGACCGCAGCAACCCGTTCATCGCACGCGCCGCCGCATTGCGCGACCGCTTCGCCGAGGACGCCATCGCGCGCGACCAGGCCGGCGGCAAGCCGGCCGAACAGATCCGCCTGCTCAAGGAGCACGGCTTGCTGGCGCTGCTGCTGCCGCGCGAATACGGCGGACAAGGCGAGCGCTGGTCCACAGTGCTGCGCATCGTGCGCCTGTTCGCGCAGGTGGACGGCTCGCTCGGCCATCTGTTCGGCTATCACTACAGCAGCCTGCTGAGTCCGCGCCTGCGCCGCGCGCCGGAGCAGGCCGCCAGCCTGTGGCGCCGCTCGGCCGAAGGCAACTGGTTCTGGGGCAATACCGCGAACAGCTTTTCCAGGAGCCTGTCCGGCCGCCGCGACGGCGAGTATTTCGTGCTCGACGGCTACCGGCCCTTCACCTCGGGCTCGCACGTGGCGGACTTCCTCGCCATTGCATGGGAGGATGCCCACACCAATGAACGCCGTTTCGCCGCCATTCCCGCCGACCGCGCGGGCATCGTGATCGAGGACGACTGGGACGGCATCGGCCAGCGCCAGACCGGCAGCGGCCGCGTCACCTACCGCGGCGTGCGCGTGCACGAAAGCGAGGTGCTGGGGCCGCCGGTGCCGCTCGACCCCACCAGCGCGCCGGCAGAGCCGTGGCGCACGGTCACGCCGCTGCAGCAGCAAAGCGTGCTGCTCAACGTGTTCATCGGCACCGCGCAGGGTGCGCTGCGCGCCGGGCGCGAATACACGCTGGGCCAGTCGCGCCCGTGGGTCCACTCCGGCGTCGAGCGCCATGTCGACGACCCGTGGGTCAAGCGCCAGTACGGCGAGCTCTGGGTCAGGACCCAGGCCGCCACCGCGCTGGCCGACCGCGCGCTGGCCGCGCTCGACCAGGTGGCGGCGCGCGGCGAGGCGCTCACGGCCGGGGAACGCGGCGAAGCCGCCGTGGCCATCGCCGCGGCCAATGCGCTGGCCGGCGAGGTGGCGCTGCAGGTATCGAGCGAGATCTTCGAGCTGACCGGCGCGCGCTCGGCGGTACGCAAGTTCGGGCTGGACCGCTTCTGGCGCAACGCGCGCATCCACACGCTGCACAACCCGGCCGAGTACAAGACCCGCAATGTGGGCCGCTGGATGCTGGGCGAAGGCCATCCGCAACCGGGAACCTATCAATGAGCGCAACCTCGGCTTCGCGTCCGCGCCAGCTTCACCTCAATATCAACATCCTGCACTCGGGCTTCGTGCCCTCCGCCTGGCGGCTCGCCGACAGCGACCCGTACGCCTTCGCCGACGTGCGCCACTATGTGCGCGTGGCGCAGATCGCCGAGGCAGGCAAGCTCGATGCCGTATTC
Organism: Cupriavidus sp. 05T41; assembly: GCF_056396525.1. Taxonomy (NCBI): domain Bacteria; kingdom Pseudomonadati; phylum Pseudomonadota; class Betaproteobacteria; order Burkholderiales; family Burkholderiaceae; genus Cupriavidus; species Cupriavidus sp. 05T41. The sequence goes on along the minus strand of NZ_JBFTLQ010000021.1, from coordinate 85,854 downwards.
CTGGCCGACAACGCCGCCATCGTCGACCAGATCCACTTCCGCCCGGTCACGGCGCTGGAGCCGACCGTGCTGCTGGCCAGCATCGCGGCCGCGACCACGCATATCGGCCTGATCGGCACGGCCTCCACAAGCTACAACGAGCCCTACAACATCGCGCGGCGCTTCGCCACGCTGGACCATGTGAGCGGCGGGCGCGCGGGCTGGAACGTGGTGACCACGGCCGATGTGCCCTCGGCGCGCAACTTCGGGCGCGACGCCGCGCCCGACCACGCGCAGCGCTACGCGCGCGCGGACGAGTTCACCACGGTGGTCAAGGCGTTGTGGGATAGCTGGGAGGATGACGCCTTCATCGGCGACAAGGCCGGCGGGCGCTTTGTCGATGCCGACAAGGTGCAGCCGATCGCCCACCGCGGCGAGCACTTCAGCGTGCAGGGGCCGCTCAACCTGCCGCGCTCGCCACAGGGCCACCCGGTGGTGGTGCAGGCCGGCGGCTCCGCCGACGGGCGCGAGCTGGCCGCGCGCCATGCGGAGGCCGTGTTCTCGGCCTCGCAGTCGTTCGAGGAATCGCTCGCCTACGGGCGCGAGCTCAAGTCGCGCGCGCAGGCGCTCGGGCGCGGGCCCGACGCGGTGCAGGTGCTGGCCGGCCTGACCACCATCATCGGCGCCACCGAGGCGCAGGCGCGCCGGCGCCGCGACGAGCTGGTCGACCTGATCCCGTGGGACTACAGCCTGACGCGGCTGGCCGGCACGCTCGGCATTGCGCCGGACCGCCTCAAGCTGGACCAGCGGCTGCCCGACAATCTCGCGCTGCCCGCCGGCGGCAACGGCAACCACACCTTCTTCAACGCCACCCTGGCGCTGGCGCGTCGCCATGGCTACACCGTGCGCGAACTGATCCGCGAGCTGGCTGGCGGCGGCGGGCACCGCGTGATCGTCGGCACCCCGGAGCAGATCGCCGACGACATCGGGCACTGGTTCCGGCACGGCGCCGCCGACGGCTTCAACCTGATGCCCGACGCCCTGCCCGGCGGGCTGCAGGATTTCGTCGACGGCGTGGTGCCCATCCTGCAGCGGCGCGGCATCTTCCGCACCGCATACGAAGGCAATACGCTGCGCGACCACCTCGGGCTGGCGCGCCCGCAGGGCCGGCAAGGCACGCGCAAGGCCGCCTGACATTCAACCCAAGGACCAACCATCATGGCTCAACGTAGCGGTTTCCTCAGCCTGGGCGCTTTTCTCTACCCCAGCGGCCACCACATCGCCGCCTGGCGCCACCCCGACGCCAAGGCCGATGCCGGCATCGACTTCAAGCACTACGTGGCGCTGGCGCAGGCCGCCGAGGCGGCCAAGTTCGACCTGATCTTCCTTGCCGACGGCGTCGGCACGCGCGGCGACGACGTGGAATTCCTCAGCCGCACCGCGCACAGCTACCAGGCACAGTTCGAGCCGATCACGCTGCTGTCCGCGCTGGCCGCGGTGACCGAGCGCATCGGCCTGGTCGGCACCGCCTCCACCAGCTTCAACGAGCCGTATCACATCGCCCGCAAGTTCGCCTCGCTCGACCATATCTCGGGCGGGCGCGCCGGCTGGAACCTGGTCACCTCGTCCAGCGAGCACGAGGCGCACAATTTCAACCGCGAGCACCACTTCGCGCATGCCGACCGCTACGAGCGCGCCGCCGAGTTCGCCGACGTGGTCGACGGCCTGTGGAACAGCTGGGAAGACGACGCCTTCCTGCGCGACAAGGCCAGCGGCCGCTACTACGATCCGGCGCGGCGCCATGTGCTCGGCCACAAGGGCAAGCACTTCTCGGTGCAGGGCCCGCTTAATGTCTCGCGCACGCCGCAGGGCCATCCGGTGGTGGTGCAGGCCGGCTCGTCCGAAGCCGGCAAGGAACTGGCCGCGCGCACCGGCGAGGCGGTCTTCACCGCGCAGCAGACCGTGGAAGACGCGGTCGCGTTCTATGCCGACGTGAAAGGCCGCCTGGCGAAGTACGGCCGCGAGGCCGACGACCTGAAGATCCTGCCAGGCGTGTTCCCGGTGGTGGGCCACAGCGAAAGCGAGGCACGCGAGAAATTCGAGCAACTGCAGTCGCTGATCGATCCGGTGGTGGGCCTGGCGCTGGTGTCCGGCCTGAGCGGCGGCTTCGACCTGTCCGGCTACCCGCTCGACGGACCCATCCCCGAGCTGCCCGAGACCAATGCCAGCAAGAGCCGCCAGCGCCTGGTGATCGACCTTGCGCGGCGCGAGAACCTGACCATCCGCCAGCTCTACCAGCGCGTGGCCGGCGCGCGCGGCCACTGGCAACTGGTCGGCACGCCGGCACAGATCGCCGACCAGCTCGAAGAGCGCTTCCGCAAATACGGCGCCGACGGCTACAACATCATGTCGCCGGTGCTGCCTGGCGGGCTGACCGATTTCATCGCGCTGGTGTTGCCGGAGCTGCGCCGCCGTGGCCTGTTCCGCACGGATTACGCGGGCACCACGCTGCGCGACCACCTGGGCCTGAAGCGCCCCGTGCATCCGGCGCGCGCCGCCGGTGCCGCCACGACCAACCAGAACATCGCTGCCATCGCCGCATGACCGACCCGACCTCCACCGCCCGGGCGGGCGCATCGCCCGACCCTGATTTCCTCGCGCGCGAAACGCTGCGCCTGCTCGGCCCCGCGCCCGACGACTGGGTGCCCGGCCATGCCGGCATCGACCACAATGTCGCCATCATCGGCGGCGGCCAGAGCGGCAGCGCCTATGCCTTCGCGCTGCGGCGCGCCGGCATCGGCCGCGTCACCGTGCTCGACGCCGCGCCGGACGGCGCGCGTGCAGGTGTGTGGCGCACGCGCGCGCGCATGCAAAAGCTGCGCACGCCGAAGAGCCTCGTCGGGCCTGAACTCGGCCTGCCGGGGCTCGGCTTCCAGGCCTGGTACGAAGCCCGCCACGGCGCGCAGGCCTACGCCGCGATCGACCGCATCCCGCGCCTGGCCTGGGGCGATTATCTCGACTGGTTCCGCGGCTTCCTTGGCGTCGAGGTCCGCTATGGCACGCGTGTGATCCGCATCGAGCCCGTGACCGGCAGCGCCGTGCCGCACTTCCGCCTGCACCTGGAGAGCGACGGCCAGACGCGTATCGAAACCGCGCGCAAGGTCATCCTTGCCAGCGGCGTGGCCGGCAACGGCGCACCCTTCGTGCCCGCCGCGCTCAAGCCGGCCGTGGCGGCGGGGCTCGCCGCGCACACCGCCGACGCCATCGACTTTGCCGCGCTGCGCGGCAAGACCGTGGCCGTGCTCGGCGCCGCCGCTTCCGCCTTCGACGCCGCCGCGGTCGCGCTCGAAGCGGGTGCCGCCGCCGTCCACCTGTTCGCGCGGCGCGGCCACATCGCCGCCACGCCGGTCTCGCGCATCCGCGCCTATCCCGGCCTCTACGACAACTACCACGCCCTGCCCGACGCCACGCGCTGGGAACAGGCCCTGCGCTACCGCCGCGCCGGCTCCACGCCCCCGGCCGATTCGGTCGAACGGGTGCTCGGGTTCCCGCAGTTCCACCTGCACCTGAACGCGCCCTGGACCAGGGCCGACGTCGACGCGGGACGCATCGTCACGCAGGTACGAGGCGAGGTGCTGCGCTTTGACTTCGCGATCGCCGGCACCGGCTATCTCGTGGATCCTTCCGCCCGGCCCGAACTGGCCGACATCGCGCCACATGTCCTGCGCTGGCGCGACCGCTACCAGCCTCCGGCCGATGCGCGCGATGACGAGCTGGGTGCGTCGCCCTACCTCGGCAGCGGACTGGAGTACCTCGAGAAGACACCGGGCAGCGCGCCATGGCTGCGCGATATCCATGTGCATAACCCGGGCGGATTCGCCAGCACCGGCGTGCCGCTCGGCGACGTGCCCAGCATGCGGCGCGATATTCCCGGCGCGGTGGCGCGCATCAGCCGGGATCTGCTGCTGGCGGACCTGGCGCTGCATGAGCTGCGCATCCGCGCGGATGTGCCGGCGGATTTCGGGCCGGAGCTCTACGCGAGCGCCGTGCGCAAGGCTGCCGACGAGGATACGCAAGCCGCCGCCGCGTGAGGGTGGCGGACGCTGCCGGCCCGGTGCGCGGCGCTCAGTCCTTCACCGTGACGATGGTCACGCGCCGATTCTCCGGCGCTGAGGGATTCTGCAGATTCATCGGTTCGGCGGAGCCCTTGCCGACCGGCGTCAGCCGGTCGGCGGCAATGCGCCCCTCCAGCGTGAGGTACTCCACCACTGCCGCGGCACGGCTCTCGGAGAGCTTCAGGTTGGCATTTGCCGGTCCGCGCGGGTCCGCATGCCCTTCGACACGAAACTTGTACGGCGAGAGTTTTGCCGACTGCAGTCCGCGGGCGACCTTGCCTAGCGCGGCACGCGCACTGTCGGTCAGTCTCGATGAATTGCTGTTGAATGTGATCAGCAGCTGGGCGGACGGATCTTTCGCCGGGCTGGCGGCCTCCTGCGCCGCATAGACATCGCGATGCGTGATGCCGAGCGTCTCGGTCCTGGCGCTGGCATCCTGCGGCGTCAAGGCATTGGTGATGGCTTCCACGCTGATGTCCTGCTCCCGCATAAGGTTGTCGCCGGCGTGGGCGACAGGCCAGGCAGCCAGGATGCAGAGCGCAGTGAGCGACAAGCGCAGCAAGCAATGCATTGCGATCGTGACTTGCGTAGTCTTTGCCATGTTGGATCTCCAGAGATTTGCGCGTTTCCACGCCGGTGCGGCTCGCCGTCGCGATCGCCGCCAGTCCTCATCGGTTTCCAGTTTCCATATCCGTCGCCCCCCGCCAGAGCACGCCTATTCCAGGCATTGGACGAGAGCCGAAATCTGGCGCAGCCTTGCGCCCGGCTTCATTTCCGGCGCCTGGGGCACGACAGGCGCCGGCGCGCCCGGCCTCGCATCGACGAACCGGGCAAGATCCTGCGCGCAGACCGCAACGCTGAGTTCCGGGTTGTCCGTGTACCGCCCCACGATCATGCCGAGCAGCGCCCCCTGTGCGTCGACGACCGGGCCTCCGCTGTTGCCCTCATGCAAGGCCGCGCGCAGCACCAGCAGCCGGTGGCCCCTGGGCTGGGCGGTGCCGCGCACGTCTCCGCGCGTCATGACAGGCACGAGCGGCGACGACGGCGTGAGACCGAAGCCGATCGTATAGACCGACATGCCTTGATGGACGGAAACGGCGAGAGGCCGCGCAGCCATCTTCACGGCACGGTTGGTTGCGAGCAGTGCCACGTCCAGCTGGTCGTCGATCGCCACCAGGGAGGCGGGCATGCTCGCCATGTCGCGCGGCCAGACGTTGATCCGCTGGCAGCCGCGAACGACGTGCGCGCTGGTGAGCATGTCGCCTGACTGGGTCACGAAGAACGCCGTACCGCTGCGCAGCATCCCCTCGTGGCCCTTGCCCTTTGCACCGGCATGCTTGCCGGCACCCGCGGCTTTCATGTCGCCGCCGAGATGCCCGATGTCGACCGATCCGGTGCGCTGCGCTTGCGCGCACGCAGGCCAGATGCCGGTCAGCGTCAGGGCCAGGGCCAAGGCCAGCAGCAGGCACAAGCGCAGGGCGCGTTCGCGTCGGTCCATGGTCAGATCCGGGAAATCGCTAGGGGTTGGCAAGCTCCCACTCCCCGTTTGCGTTACGGCATGCCCGCGAAGACTGCTCGTATGTCTTTCCTTCCTTCACATAGGTCTCGTTGAATTTCCGGCACGTCTGGGCAGTCGGTGACTTCGTGTACCCGGAGAGCGGCTTGATGGTGCCGGAGTTCCCCGTCTTCGCGTTGCGCCAGGTCTTGGGCTGGTTGTTCTCGCTGGTCTGCAGGGCTTGCTTGAGCGCGGCCTGGCGCGCTTCGCGGTCGCGCTCGTCCATCTCCCGGCCAATGATGCCGCCAAGCAGCGCACCGGCCATGCCGCCGGCGACAATGGCGCCCGCGTTGCCATGGCTGAAAAGCCCACCGAGCGCCGCGCCCGTGCCGGCACCGATGAGCGCGCCCGACGTGGTCTTGTTCATGCCGCTCGAATCGCCCGTCGCACACCCCGCGATCGCGCTGGCCACCGCGGCGCAGCCGATCGCCATAGTCCATCTGTTCATCGCATCTCCCTTTGACGATCAGGCGCGATCGCCCCAATGACTACATTGCCCAGACCCCGGCGCGAGCACGTCGTGCCTCCTGCTCGGCAGTGGCATAGCGCGCCGGCGCGCCGTCCCTTGTGCGAGCCCAGCCATTTCTGAGGGCGTGCTCGCCGATGTCTTCTCCGCCCGCGAAGCACTGGAAGGCCTTGTCTTTTGCAAAACACTGAAGCTGGTTGCCCTTGCCTTTGAGGTACCGCTGCATGGCCTGGGCCGGCTTGCCGTCTTCGCCGTGTATGGAGGACAGGTTGACGATCTTCCCGGAGACGATCAGCGCGCCCGAATCGAGCACCTGGGCGACCGTTCCCTCGAGGTCCGGCCTGGCTTGCGATGCCGGACTGCCACCGTTCTGTCCTGCCGGGGGGGATGCCGGGTTCGCCGGGGCCGGCGGCGTCGGAACCAGGGCGATCGGCGGGAGATTGATCGGCTGCTCCTGCGCCGGCGGCTCGGGTACGGATACCTGCGGCCTCGCGCTCGCCGCCGGCGGGGGCGACTGGGGCTGGTCTTGCGAATGTCGCGTCAGTGCCATGAGGAGGATGCCCGCGCCGATGACCAGCCCGGCGGCAGCCGCGCCGAGGCCGATGACGCGCGAGCGCGGGCGCGCCGGCGGCGGCTCCGGCCTGATGGCCGTGCCGGGCGCCGGAGCATGCGCGGCTGGCCGGGACTGCGAGGCGAAAGCGGCCGGCGGAGGTACCGGCGGTGCCGCGGCGCGCGCGGTGCCTTGCGCGGAATCGGCATGGCCGGGCAGCCGCGCTCCCGGGAGCAGGCTCGGGTTCGCCCGCGTGCTCATGCTGGGATTCGCGATCGTGCTGACGCCCGGGTCCGGGTTCGGGTTGGCGCTCGTGCTGGTGCTGGTGCTCGTGCTCGTGCTCGTGCTCGTGCCTGTATATATCGCGCCTGCGACAAGGGTTTCCTGAAGATCGAGCGCGCTGTAGGTCTGAAGCACGCCGTCGCGCACGATGTCGGGCGCATCCGCAAGCAGCGGCGAAGCCCCCAATGCGCGGCCAAAGTCTTCTGCCGTGAAGAACCGTTCATCAGGAGCCTTGGCAAGCGCCTGCATCAGCGCGCGCTCGATGCCGGGGTCGAGGTCCGGGCACCATGCGGCCAGTGGCGGCGGTACCGTCTCCACCTGTGCGCGGATCAGCTCATAGTCGCTGGTCGCGTTGAACGGCAGTCGCCCGGAGATGAGTTCGTACAGCACCGTCGCCAGGCTGTACAGGTCACTGCGGCCGTCGCCTTCGTGGCCGCGCAGTTGCTCCGGCGAGGCGTATGCGAGCGTGCCGACGACATCGCCTTGTTGCGTGAGGCGTTGCGAACCCTGGATGCGCGCAATGCCGAAATCCATGATCTTCAGCGTGCCGCTGTCCGTGAGCATCAGGTTGGACGGCTTGATATCCCGGTGAATCACGCCCATCTTGTGCGCATAGCGCAGGCCCATGATGGCCTGGATGACCACCGCGAGGCTGTCGCGCACGGGAAACTTGCCAATGCGCTGCAGGATCGTCTCGAGCGTGTGCCCGTGCACCAGCTCCATCACCATGCACATGGTGTCGCCATCCTTGAACAGCGCATACAGCGTGGTGATGTTGGGATGGTTCAGCTTGGCAAGGCTGGTCGCCTCTGCGCGAAAGCGCTCCAGGAATCCCCTGTCGAGGCTGAACTCGGGCCTCAGGGTCTTGATGGCCACCTCGCGTTCGAGCTCGGTATCGAAAGCGCCATAGACTTCGCCGATCCCGCCACGTCCAAGCAGGGTGCGGATTTCGTAGTGGCCTATCTGCCGGACTGACATGGCGAATCCATCAACCCATTGCGTTCAGAAAGCGCTGGTCTCGCGCGTCGAGCGAACCGGCGCGCCGCCCGCGGCCGGTTGCTGCTGCACGCGACAGATCGCGACCGATGCGTTATCCACCCCTCCCGCCATGCGGGCCAGCTCTATCAGTTTCTGGCAGGCGTCGACCGGCTCGAGCGTCATGATCACCGATGCAATCGTCGCGTCGTCGATCTGATCGCTAATGCCGTCGGTGCACAGCACCAGGACATCGTCGTGCGCCAGCGGAAAGCCATCCGGTGAAACGACCGGCTCCTGGCCCGGCGTTCCCAGCGCCCGCAAAAGTACATTCTTGTCGGGGTGCCTGCTTGCCTCTTCCGCCGTGAGCAGCCCTTCACGGTACATCTCGCGGACCAGGGAGTCGTCCTCCGTCAATTGCCGGAATTCCCCCTGGCGAAGGAGGTAGATCCGGCTATCGCCGACGTGGGCGATATAGGCGAGGTCGTTGACGATGGCAAGCGCGCTGCAGGTGGTTCCCATGCCATTGCAGCTCGGGTCGGCGGCGGCATGTTCCCCGATCGCCCGATTGGCGATGACAAAGGCGTTTTTCAGCGCATCCGTGGGCGGGCCCGGATTGCGGTAGTACTCGCGAAGCACCGTACGCAGCGCGATCTGGCTCGCCACTTCACCTGCCGCGTGCCCGCCCATGCCATCCGCCACGACGGCAAGCGCACCGGCACGCGCATAGGGATCGTCCTCGCGTGGAATCATGCAGCCGACCGCGTCCTCGTTCAGGCTGCGCACGCATCCTGCGTCGCTGAGCATCGCGCACCTGACCATCAGCCGGGATCGATCTTCTTGGCGAGCCTGGTCGGCGCACATGGCGAGCTTCCCCGTTGGACTCAGTTAAGCAGCAGGTCAAGTCCGTACTTGATCGGGACCGCGAATGTCACGCGCTCATCGCCCATCGAGCGGGAATAGGTGAACAGCCCGATCACCTTGCCGTCGCGGTCGAACACGGGGCCGCCGCTGTTGCCATGGCCGGTCGCGGTGACCGTGAGCTGGTAGACATCGCCCAGGTCATCGTAAGTCTGGACGTTCTTCTCGGACTTGACCGTGTCGCCGACCTTCGCGATGATGCCCTCCGTCACCGTGGGCTGCGGAATCAGTTCAACGAAATTGGCGATATTCCCGCCTTCGCTCGACTGAACGATGGCGTGCTTTTCCTCGGATATGCCCGGATAGCCGAGCACGGTCACCCGCTCGCCCACGCGCGGCCGCGAACCGACCGAGGCAAGGTTGATCGTGGGCAATTTCCGTGTCGCGTCGATCTTGATCTCCGCTACATCTGCTTCGGCGGAAGACTTGACCAGTCGCGCCTCGATGCTTTCCCGCGTGTCGGGGAAGCGCACCGCCAGGCTTTCGTTGCGCCCTTCGAGAACGGCCAGGGACATGGGGCCAAGCGCCATGCCCCCCGGCACGGCGAAGTTCGGCCTGATCAAGCGCACCGGGTGGTCGAAGTCCCAGCCATTGAGATGGCGGTAGGCCTTCGGGTTGATGCGCGCCATGCTGACTTCGCCCTGGCCGCCCGTGGAGATCCGGATCAGGATGCCGCCGCTCGCGTCGAAGTCCATCCAGCCCGGCACCTTCCATCCTTGCGCGACGTGCTTGTTGGTCAGGATGAAACCCTGGTCCTTGACCACGAAGCCACTGCCGCGTCCGCCCACCTCGATCGGGATGCCACGATGGTCATCGTCGTCCGTCGTCAGCCAGCGCTGGACGGGATTGCTGTCGATCTGGATAAAGCACGGAAGCCGCAGGTTTTCGACGATGCAGATGCGCTGATAGACCTGGCGGCCCGTACTCTTGTCCACGATGTGCCAGCGGGCCTCCACGACCACCGTCGCTCCGCCGAATTCCGCGATGATTGCCTCGGGGCTTTTGCCGAACAGGATTCCGAAATGCGCAAACGCGCCGACCACGATGGCTGCCAGCAGGGCCACGGCGCCCGCGCCGATGATCACCCTGCGTCCGATGGAGCGCCGTTCCTGATTCATCATCCGCAGCACGGTTTCTTTGCCCACGCGATCATCCGTGGCCCGGGCCGGGCCCGCCGGCGGCTGGCCACCCCGGGCTTCCTGCATCGCACCGTCGTGCGCGCTGGCGCGCCCCGTCGAGGGGACCGCGGCGGCAGGCGCGGCCGCGGGCTGGGCCATGCGCGTTTCAGCTACCGCTTTCGCGTTCAGGCGTGTCGGCGCGGGAGCCGACGTGGGCCGGGGCTCCAGGTCGAATGTCAGGCGCGGTCCGCCTTCGCCCAGTTCGATGGTGTCGCCCGGCGCCAGCTGCGCCTCGTCCTTGACCGGGTGGCCGTTATGGAACGTGCCGTTGCTGCTGCCCAGGTCGACCAGCATATAGCGGGCCGGCCCCTCTTTCCTGATCTCGATGGCGGCGTGCTGGCGGCTGACCAGGTCGTCGCGCTGCGGGTCGAAGGCGACGGTAGCGGCCGGATCGCGGCCAAGGATCAGCTTGTCGAAACGGTCTGCCTCGAACTGCTCGATCTGGTGCGCCTTCGAGCCGGACAGATGCGTGATGATGATGCGGGTCATCCCGGTCTCCCTGCTGGTGCCCGGGTAGCGTTTCCAAGGCCATCGATATCGCGAGGATGGCCGGGGCCGGAGCTGGCTCTTGTTTTTCTCTGCCTGCGTTCGGCCACACCGGCTGGCGCCCGTGCACGCACGGCGGGAGGCGGCAAAGCCTCGCCCCGCCCCATGGCAATGGAACGCAGGCGAAACATGGACAAACGCGAGGACCGCCAACGCATATGCGCCCCTGAACGGTGCCGGCGCGCCTCGTCCGAGCGCACTGCTGGCAGCCTTCCCCCCGGGCACTCGAAATGCGCTTTTTGGCGCTGGATGTGACGCTAAAGTGGTTCTTCTCGAAAGAGTATAGGTAATGCGCAATGGCTTCGCAAAAGCGCGAACCGCCCCGCAAGCCACCCCGGAAAGCCACTGACCGCGAGGTGGAATGAAAGCCTCCCGGCGGTGCCTGGCCATGCCCGGCCCTGCCTCTGCCCGCTCCTGCGGCTTGCTACAACGGCCGCCCGGCAGCGGCCGCCCGGCAGGCCGGCGGGTCAGCCCTGCGTCACATGCGCCGCGATGGCGTCGCCCAATGCCGCCGTGCTGGCCGTACCGCCGAGGTCCGGCGTACGCGGGCCGTCGCGCAGCACGTGCTCGATGGCGGCCACGATGGCGTCATGCGCCTGCCGCAGCGGTGCGGGGTCCTGCGCCGCGCCGGCCAGGAAGTCGAGCATCAGCGCGCCGGACCAGATCATGGCGATGGGATTGGCGATGCCCTTGCCGTAGATGTCCGGTGCCGAGCCGTGCACCGGTTCGAACAGCGACGGGAAGCTGCGGCCCGGGTTGAGGTTGGCCGAGGGAGCCAGGCCGATGGTGCCGGTACAGGCAGGGCCGAGGTCCGACAGGATGTCGCCGAACAGGTTGGTGGCCACCACCACGTCGAAGCGGTTGGGCTGCAGCACGAAACGCGCGGTCAGGATATCGATGTGCTGCTTGTCCACCGTCACCTCCGGGTAGTCCTTGGCCACGGCGTCGGCGCGCTCGTCCCACCACGGCATGCTGATGGCGATGCCGTTGGACTTGGTGGCCACGGTGAGATGCTTGCGCGGGCGCGCGTTCGCCAGCTCCAGCGCGAACTTCAGCACGCGGTCGGTGCCGTGCCGCGAGAACACCGACTCCTGGATCACGATCTCGCGCTCGGTGCCTTCGAAGATGCGGCCGCCCAGGTTGGTGTACTCGCCTTCGGTGTTTTCCCGCACCACGAAGAAGTCGATGTCGCCCGGCTTGCGGTTGGCGAGCGGGCACGGCACGCCCTCGAACAGGCGCACCGGCCGCAGGTTGATGTACTGGTCGAACTCGCGGCGGAACTTGAGCAGCGAGCCCCACAGCGACACGTGGTCGGGCACGGTCGCCGGCCAGCCGACGGCGCCGAAATAGATCGCATCCTGCGAGCCGAGCTGCGCCTTCCAGTCTGGCGGCATCATCTCGCCGGTACGGGCGTAGTAGTCGCAGCTGGCCCACTCGTGCTCGCTCACCGTCAGTTCGAAGCCGAAGCGGCGCGACGCCGCGGCCAGTACCTTCATGCCTTCCGGAAGCACTTCCTTGCCGATGCCGTCGCCGGGGATGGCGGCGATCTTGAAGCGTTGTGTCATGGCTGATTCTCTCCAAACGATGTCCCGGACGATGCTAGCATTGCCTATACGTGAATATTTATGCCTTACGTGAATCCAGAATTTACGAATCATGCACAGTACGGGTAGTGCCCCCCTCCATGAAGACCTGCGCGTCTTCGTCGCCGTCACCCGCCAGGCCAGCTTCGCGCGGGCAGCCCAGGCGCTCGGCGTGTCGCCGGCCTACGTCACCAAACGCGTCAAGGCCCTGGAGGCGACGCTGGGGGTCCAGCTGCTGCTACGCAGTACGCGCACGGTCGCGGTCACCGAGCAGGGCGAGCGCGTCTACCAGTCGGCACTGACCGTGCTGGATGCGGTCGACCGCCTGCTGGACGATGTGCGCGAGACCAGTGCCGCGCCGCGCGGATTGATTCGGATCTGCAGCAGCTTCGGCTTCGGCCGCAATATCGTGGGGCCGGCGATCTCCGGGCTGGTGGCCCGCTATCCGGAACTGCAGGTGCGCTTCGAGATCTTCGACAGGCTGGTGGACGTGGCTGCCGAAGGCTTCGACCTCGATATCCGCGTCGGCGACGAGATCGCGCCCAGCCTGATCGCCCGCAAGCTGCTGCCGAACAGCCGCGTGCTGTGCGCGGCGCCGGCCTATCTGGCGGCCCGGGGCATGCCGAGGTCGGCGGCGGACCTTGCCCGCCACGATTGCCTCGTGATCAAGGAACGTGACCATCCCTTCGGGCTGTGGCGCCTGCGAAATGCGGCTGCCGAGGTCCTTTCGGTAAAGGTCACCGGGCCGCTCTCGGCGAACAACGGCGAAGTGGCCACGCAGTGGGCCATTGACGGCCGGGGCATCGTGCTGCGCTCGCTATGGGACGTCGGCCATCTGTTGCGCACCGGCAAGCTCGTGCAGGTCCTGCCCGCGCTGACACAGGAGGCCAACGTCTACGCCGTGTACCCGTCCAAGCTGCCCGCCACGGCCAAGACGCGGGTGTGCGTCGAGTGGCTGCACGCGGCCCTGCCTGCGCTGGTCGAGCAGCACCGGCGCGGCGGCTCCTGCCTCTCGTAGGACAAGCGCGGCGTCGTCCGCAATGGATGCGCCGCTGCGGGCTTTGCCTGCGACGCGTGTCATCGCCTCACTGCCACGAAGGCAGCGCAAGCCTGGCAAGCACGCGCGCCATGGGCAAACCCCGCCGGAACGCAAGGTCTGCTGGCCTGGCGGCCGCACTCGCACTCGGACCGTTTTGCCTGTCCGATCCGGCCATGCTTCATGGCCTCTTCAATAGCGGCCCGCGCCATGGAGGCAGTCCAGAAACGCCTGGGCAAGCGCCGGCACCGCGCGTTGCTGGTTGTGCAGGACGTAGCTCTGGAACGCGATCGCCGGCTCGAACGGGATGGCCTTCACCGCGGGCAGCTTCAGGCTGCGGACGACCACGGGATTGACCACGCTGACCCCCAGGCCCATGCCCACCATGGTGCAGATGGTGGCCGCATAGGGCGTCTCCAGTGTCAGGACGCGTCCGTCGGGCACGAATGCCGCGTCGACGGTGGCGCGCGTGCCATCCCCGTGCGTCAGCGAGATAAACCGCTCACCGTCGAGGTCGCTGGCCCGAATCCGGCGCTTCTTCGCCAGCCGGTGCGTGGCCGGCACGATGCACACGCCGTCTTCCTGCCGCAGCAGCGCGCTCTCGATGCCCGAGGTCTCCACCACGTAGGAGACCAGCCCGAAATCGCAGAACTGGGTGGCCGTCCACTTGGCAACTGTCGGCGAGTCATTGGTATGCACCGCGATGGGCACGTCGGGGTACTGCTCGCGGAAGGCCAGGATCGCCTCCGGCATGACCGTCATGGCAATGGAAGGCACCGTGCCGATGCGCAGCGTGCCCACCCCGAGTTCGCGTATCGCGCGAGCGGAGGCGCGCAGGCTGTCGAGGCCCGCAAATGATCGCTCCACGTCCTTGAACAAGGCTTCGGCTTCCGTCGTCGGCGTGAGCCGGCCCCCGATGCGAGCAAACAGGCGGAAGCCGACTTCCCGCTCCAGCTGGCCGATCACGCGGCTGATATTGGGCTGCGATGTGTGGAGCTGCGCCGCGGTGACCGTCATGGAGCGGCTCAGCATCACCGCCCGGAACGCTTCGATCTGTTTGAAGTTCATGCCTTTGGGAGTGCTTTCGGCCCGGATGGGCGTGCCGTCGATGGTATATCAAATCTGCATGCTCACGGCCAAACTACTGATTTGACGATATATCGTCGAGATTCCCATACTGTGTTCAACGCCCCTGGAGAAACACGTATGGAATCCAAAGTCAGCCGCCGCCTGACGCAGCCCACGGCCGCGGAAGTATGCGAGCACATCTACCTGCCCCGACTGATGCGCGAGTTCGGCAGCGGCTTTCCCTATCTCACCGAAATCAACCAGGCACACCTGCTGATGCTGCACGGCGCAGGCCTGATACCGTCGGAGGTAGCCGCCGTGCTGGCGCGGGCCCTGATGCGGATCGAGTCGGCGGGGCCGGACGCCGTTCCCCTGGACCCGGCGCGCGAAGATGCCTACTTCAACTACGAGGCGCACCTGATGGCGGTTGCCGGCGCCGACGCCGGCGGCAGGCTGCACGTGGCGCGCAGCCGCAACGACATCCTGGCCACCCACGACCGCCTGCGGGCGCGCGACAAGGCCATGGCGATCCTGGAGGGCCTGCTGGCCACACGCGGCGTGGTGCTGGACAAGGCCGCCGAGTACGCCGACGTGGTGATGCCCGGCTACACCCACCTGCAAGCCGCCCAGCCCATCACGTACGGCTACTACCTTGCCGGCGTGGCGGAGGCGCTTGGCCGCGACATCACCCGCCTGCGCCAGGCATTGGCGGGACTGGACGCTTGCCCGCTGGGCGCCGGCGCGCTGGCCGGCACGGCCTTCCCGATCGACCGCGATGCCACGGCGCGCTGGCTCGGCTTCTCCAGCTACGTGGCCAACTCCCTCGACGCTGTGGCCTCGCGCGACTTTGCGTGGGAGATCCAGTCCGCCATCACCATCGCAACTGTCACCTGGGGCCGGTTTGCGCAGGACCTGTTCGTCTGGTCCACGCCGGAGTTCGGCCTGATCGAGTTCCCGGACAGCGTGGCGGGCACCTCGAGCATCATGCCGCAGAAGAAGAATCCGGTCGTACTTGAGTATCTCAAGGGCAAGGGCGGCCATATGCTGGGACTGCTCACCGCGTCGCTCGCGGCGGTCAAGGGCAGCCACTTCACGCATACCGGCGACGGCAATCGCGAGAGCATGCGTGGATTCTGGGAGTCCATGGACGAGTGCCAGCGCTGCATCGCGCTGCTGCGGCTGGTGCTCGAGCACGCGACGCCGTTGCGGGCGAACATGGTGGCGCGCGCGCGCCGTGACTTCTCCGCGGCGACCGATCTCGCGGACGCGCTGGTGCGCGAGGCCGGCGTGTCCTTCCGCGAGGCGCACCACATCGTGGGCGCCGTCGTGCGCGAAGCACTCGACAAGCGCATTCCTGCCGACGAGATCGACACAGACATGGTTTGCGCCGCGGCGCTGCGCCATACCGGCCGGGCCATCGTACTCGCGCCTGCCGTAGTCGCTCGCTGCCTGGATCCAGAACAGGGCGTCGCGGCCAGGACCGCCGCCGGCGGCCCTTCGCCCTCGCTGGTGCGCGACAACGCTGCCGCGCAGCGCCGCGAGCTGGCATCGGCCGGGGAAGCGCTCGACATCTTGCGCCAGGGCGTTGTCGGCGGCCGCGCCGCCTTGAAACAGGCTGTGGCCGGCCTCGCCGGCCTGCACTAGCCGTGGCCGCCATCCGCGGCCTGCCCTCCCCTCGATACCGTATCCTTGTCCGACGGAGATATCTGCCCATGAAACCGATTGCGCGCATGCTCGCCGCCGCCTGTCTATCGCTGGGGACCACCCTGGCGCTGGCCGGCCCCTTTCCCGACAAGCCGATCAGGCTGGTCGTGCCCTTTCCGCCGGGCGGCACCACCGACCTGCTTGGCCGGGTGCTGGCAAACCGCCTGTCGGAAACCCTGGGCCAGCAAGTCATCGTCGACAACCGGCCCGGCGCCGGCGGCACGATCGGCTCGGATGTCGTCGCCAAGGCACCCGCGGACGGCTATACGCTGCTGTTCGGCACGGTGGGCACGCAATCCATCAACACCTCGCTCTACAAGCGGCTGCCGTTCGACGCGCAAAAGGACTTCACGCCGGTAGCACTGTTCGCCGGGGTGCCCAACATCCTGGTCGTCAACCCCAAGGTGCCTGTCAAGTCCGTGAAGGAACTCGTGGACTACGCCAAGAGCCACCCCAACGCGCTCAATATGGGATCGGCAGGCAACGGCACGACCAACCATCTCTCGGGCGAACTGTTCAAGTCGATGGCCGGCGTGCAGATCGTCCACGTGCCGTACAAGGGGAGCGGCCCCGCCATGGCAGACCTGCTGGCCAATCAGGTGCAACTGATGTTCGACAACCTGCCCGGCTCGCTGCCGCATGTCAAAGCCGGCAGGCTGCGCGCCCTGGCGGTGACCAGCGCCACGCGATCCCCCGCACTCCCCGACGTCCCCACCATGGCCGAAGCCGGCATCGCCGGCTATGAGGCAGACGTCTGGTTCGGCGTGGTCGGGCCGAAAGGCCTGCCTGCAAGCGTCGTCGCAAAGCTCTCGGCCGAGATCTCGCGCATCGCGCAGGACAAGCCGATGCGCGACAAGCTGATCCGGCAAGGCGCGTCGCCGCTGACATCGACGCCGGAGCAGTTTGCCGTGCTGATCCACCGCGACACCGACAAGTGGTCGAAGCTCGTCAAGGATTCCGGCGCGGCCATCGACTGAGGCCACGGATGGCAGTGCCGGCAGCGGATCTCCCCGGTCCGCCGGGACCCGGCAATTGATCCCCGTCAGTTAAGCAGGGCGGCCGCGGGATCGGCGGCGCGGCTTCAGCGCACCAGCCCCCAGCCCGACATCAAGGTGTGCAGTTGCGCATGCTGGTGCTGGGTCAAGGGCCACGCCGATGGCGGCCGCGTGGCACCGCAGTCGTTGCCCATCATCTGCAGCGCGGCTTTCACGACCGTGACATTGGCGCCGTTGTTCTCTTGCGCGCGCAGTTCCTCGAAGGGAAGCATCTCGTCGATGAGGCGCATCGCCCTGGCGTAGTCGGCGGCTTCGAGTGCGGCATGAATGGCAACCGAGCGCTCGGGCATCACGTTGATCAGGCCCGAGGTAAAGCCGCGTGCCCCGACCGCGTAGAGGGGCGGCGCCCACACTTCCGCAAGCCCGCCCACCCAGGCCAGGCCGAGATCGGCCGTGCGGCGCATCGCCTGCGCCAGCACCAGCGGCGTGGGTGAGGCCCATTTCACGCCGATCACCTCAGGGATGCGGCACAGTTCCTCGATGGCAGCCAGCCCGATGTTCTCGTTGCGCAGGTAGAGCACCAGCGGCAGGCCCTCGCCGGCCTCCGCGATCTTGCGCACGTAGGCCGACACCCCGCGCGGCGCCACGAACGGATCGGGCGGCTGGTGCACCATCAGCGCATCGGCGCCGGCGCGGCGCGAGGCGCGCGCCAGCGCGCAGGCTTCGTGCACGCTGCGGCCCACGCCGGCAAGCAGCGGCACGCGGCCGGCCACGCATTCGGCGGCCACGTGCACCATCCGCACGGCCTCCTGCTCGCGCAGGCCGTAGAACTCGCTGGTGTTGCCGTTGGCAACCAGCACATGCACGCCGGCCTTGACCGCGCGGTCCACGACGGGCGCGAGCGGTGCCGGCGAGACGGTATCATCTGCATCGAATGGCGTGACCAGGATGCCGGAAATGCCATCAAGCGCGGTGCGCAGCGCGGAACCTTCGAAAGTAGCCACCTTCATCTCCCCGGGGAAAAGACACAAGAGGTGCCACTCTAAGGAGGAACCGGCCGCAGCGTCCAATCCAAACAGGCGATGCCGCAATACAAGAATTGAATCGTGCTTCAGCTCTCGCATCTTCGCAGCTTCGTGGCGGTGGCCACGGAACTGCATTTCGGCCGGGCCGCCGCGTTGCTGAACATGACGCAACCGCCGCTTACCCGGCAGATCCAGCTGCTCGAACATGAGGTCGGGGTCCGCCTGCTGGAGCGCTCGGGCGGAAACGTGCGCCTGACCCTGGCCGGCGCCACGTTCTTGCGCGAAGCGGAGGACATCCTGCGCCGCAGCCAGGCCGCGACGCTTGCGGCACGACGCGCCATGCGGGCGGACGCGGGCACCGTGACGATGGGGTTCATCCCTGCCGCCAGCTTCACCTTGCTGCCGCAGATCCTGGCCGCGATCGGCACCAGGTACCCGGAGGTCCACGTGGCACTGCGCGAAATGCAGACGGATGCCCAGCTCGAAGCCATTGGCGCCGACCGCATCGAGCTTGGCATCGTCCGGCCGTTCGCGCCACGCAGCTTTGCGCTGTCCGCGCCGCTGCTGCGCGAACCGTTTGTGCTTGCGGCGCCGGCCGGGCATCCCTTGATGCGCTGCAGTTCGCTGACCCTCCAGTCCCTGGAGGCGCAGCCCTTCATCGAGTTCTGCCCGTCGGAATCCCGCTACCTGTACGAGATCGTGGCGGGCCGGCTGCGTGCCGAAGGCGTGGCGCCCGAGACCGTCCAGACGCTGAGCCACACGCATTCCATCCTGTCGCTCGTCGACGCAGGCATGGGCGTCGCGCTGGTCCCCCAGTCCGCGCACAGGCTGGGGTACGCGGGTGTTGCCTTCCGCCCGCTCGAGAAGGCCGCCGGGCTGGATGTCGAGTTGCATCTGGCGTGGCGCCGCGGCAGCCAGCACGGCGTCGCGGACACCGTGCGCACGCTGTTGCAAGAGACCTTCCCGGCCTCGGCCTAGCCGTCGCGGGTTCGCCGCCCTCGCCTCTTTCCTCTGCACGCCGCGCCGCGCACGCGCACACGCATACGCAAGCCCCCAAAAAAACCGCGCCGCCTCTTCTGCAAGAGGCGGCGCGGCTTCATGACGGCTTCATGACGGCGACCCGCGGCGGCGAGCACCCGGGCAGGCCCGGGTGCTCTCCGCGCATGGGAACTGTCAGATCTCTTCGTATAGCGGTAGCGTCAGGAATTCAGCGAAGTCTTCCGACGTCGACATCTGCTCGAAGATCTCGGCGGCACGGTCATAGGTCCTGGTGTCGCCACCGACGAACTCCTTGATCTTGCCCAGTTCTTCCGGGATCAGGCCACGCACCATCTCGGCGGTCACCTTGCGGCCGTCTTCCAGCTTGCCCTTGGGCGAGCGGATCCACTGCCACACCTGCGAGCGCGAGATCTCGGCGGTGGCGGCGTCTTCCATCAGGTTGTGGATGGGCACGCAGCCGTTGCCGGCCAGCCAGGAGCCGAGGTAGTGGATGCCGACGTTGATGTTCATGCGCAGGCCGGCTTCGGTGATCGGGGTTTCCGGCTGGAAGTCCAGCAGGTCCTTGGCCGCCACGTTGACGTCGTCGCGCTGCTTGCCGAACTGGTTGGGCGCGTCGCCCAGCACTGCCACGAATTCCTTCATGGCCGGCTCGACCAGGCCCGGGTGGGCCACCCAGCCGCCGTCGTAGCCGTCGGTGGCGTCGCGCTTCTTGTCGTTGATGATGCCCTGCATGGCGATGGCGTTCTTCTCCGGATCGTTCTTGATCGGGATCAGTGCGCTCATGCCGCCGATGGCGGGCGCGCCGCGCTTGTGGCAGGTCTTGAGCAGCAGCAGCGCGTACGAGCGCATGAACGGCGCGGTCATGGTGACCTTGGCGCGGTCGGCCAGGCAGAAGTTCTTGTCGACCTTGAACTTCTTGATGCACGAGAAGATGTAGTCCCAGCGGCCGGCGTTCAGGCCGGCGCTGTGCTCGCGCAGCTCATACAGGATTTCTTCCATCTCGAATGCGGCCAGGATCGTCTCGATCAGCACGGTCGCCTTGACGGTGCCCTGCGGCAGGCCGATTTCGTTCTGGGCCATGACGAAGACGTCGTTCCACAGGCGGGCTTCGAGGTGGCTCTCCATCTTCGGCAGGTAGAAGAAGGGGCCGGCGCCGCGCGCGATCTGTTCGCGGGCGTTATGGAACAGGAACAGCGCGAAGTCGAAGATGCCGCCGGAGACGCGCTGGCCGTCGATGGTGACGTGCTTTTCGTCGAGGTGCCAGCCGCGCGGGCGCACCTGCAGCGTGGCGATCTTGTCGGCCAGCTTGTAGTGCTTGCCGTTGGAGTCCAGCGTCAGCGTGCGGCGCACGGCGGCCTTGAGGTTGACCTGACCCTGCAACTGGTTGTGCCAGTTGGGAGTGTTGGAGTCCTCGAAGTCGGTCATGTAGCTGTCCGCGCCCGAGTTGAACGCGTTGATGACCATCTTGGCTTCGACCGGGCCGGTGATTTCCACGCGGCGGCAATGCAGCGCGGGGGGCACCGGCGCGACCTTCCAGTCGCCTTCGCGCACGCTCTTGGTCTGCGGCAGGAAGTCGGGCAGCTCGCCGGCGTCCAGGCGCTTGGTGCGCTCGACGCGGGCCGCCAGCAGCTCCTGGCGGCGCGGCTCGAAGGCGCGATGCAGCTTGTCCACCAGGGCCAGGGCCGCCGGCGTGAGGATGTCTTCGTAGGCCGGCAGGATTTCGCCGGTGATCTTCATGCCCGCAGGCAGCGTGATGGCCATCTGTGTTCTCCTGTGTTCGATGGTTGGTTTGGGTTACCCGCTGTCAGAGCGCCGCGCCGCGGGCGCGGGCGAATTGCAGCAGGTCGTTTATGTCGTGCCCGGTGCCGGCAGGGCTCACATCGAGCCGCTCCGCCGGATGACCGGCACGATTGATCCAGAAAGTCGTGAAGCCGTACCACGTTGCCCCGCATGCGTCCCAGCCGTTGGACGAGACGAACAGAATCTCGCCCGCCGGCAAGCCGAACGCCTGCGGCGCCATCGCGTAGGCGGCCGGCGCGGTCTTGTAGAGGCGCACCGGGTCCACCGACAGCACATGGTCGAACAGGCCGTGCATGCCGGCGCTCTTGACCGAGATATCGAGCATCTCCGGGTTGCCGTTGGAGAGGATGCCCAGCGGCAGCCCTGCGGCGCGCAGGCGCTTGAGCGCACCGAGGTTCTCCGGGAAGGCCGACAGGCAGGCGTATTCCTTGAGCAACTGCGCTTCCGTGGCCGGGCCAAGATCCAGTTGCAGCCGCTCGGCGGCGTAGCGCAGCGCATCCACCGTGATCGCCCAGAACGATTTGTAGTATGCGCCGTCGGGACCGGCCAGGGAGCGGATGCGGGTGTAGTCGATCTGGCGCTCGCGCCACAGCATCGCCAGCGCCTCGCCCTTGCCGGGAAAGAGCTGTTCTGCGCGCGCGGTGACGGAATACACGTCGAACAGCGTGCCGTAGGCATCGAAGACGACTGCGCGGATCTTTTGCATGAGCCAGGAAATTCCTCAGGGTGAATCCTGCAGGCCCGCGTGCATCGCAGGTCTGCCAATGCGTGGGCCTGTACACCAATGAATGCATGCATTGTAGGTAGACGTTGCAGTGCGGCAAAGCCGTTGCGGGTCACTTGATCTTTTACTTTTACCCCACTAATCTTCGCTAACGCTCAAGAGAATAGACACCAAATCCACTCCATTGCCCTGCACGCTTGCTGGCAAGGGCGGCATGAGGCACAAACCGGCGAGATTCGTGGATCATTTCAAGCAACTGGAGACCTTTGTGTCGGTGGCGGCACGCGGCAGCCTGTCTGCCGCCGCAACCGCCGAGGGCGTGGCGCCCGCGATCATCGGGCGCCGCATCGACGCGCTCGAAGAGCGCCTCGGCGTGAAGCTGCTGCTGCGTACCACCCGCAAGATCAGCCTGACCTTCGAGGGCTCGGCCTTCCTGGAGGACTGCCAGCGCATCCTCAACGACCTGCACAACGCCGAGGCCAGTGTTTCGGCTGGTGGCGTCAAGGCCAGCGGCCACCTGCGCGTGACGGCGCCGGCCGGCTTCGGGCGCAAGCACGTGGCGCCGCTGGTGCCGTTGTTCATCGAGTCGCACCCCGACGTGACCATCACGCTGGACCTGTCCGACCGCGTGGTGGACCTGGTCAACGAGGGCTTCGACTGCGCCATCCGCCTGGGCGATCTGCCCGATTCCAGCCTGGTGTCCATCCGCCTGGCCGAGAACCGCCGCGTGGTGGTCGCCGCCCCAGCGTACCTGGCCCGCGCCGGCACCCCGGCCGTGCCCGAGGACCTGGCCCGGCACAACTGCCTGGCGTTCGGCGCCAGCGCCAATGTGCAGCGCGGCTGGGCCTTCCAGCAGGACGGGCGCCCGGTCACGGTCAAGGTCGGCGGCTCGATGGAGTGCACGGACGGCGCGGTGCTGCATGCCTGGTGCCTGCACGGGCACGGGCTGGCGTGGCGTTCCTGGTGGGAAGTCGGGCAGGAGATCGCCAGCGGCCGGCTGGTCACGGTGCTCGACGAGTTCCAGGCGCCGCCGATCGGCATCCATGCCGTATTTCCCCAGCGCAAGCACCTGCCGCTGCGCGTGCGGCTGTTTATCGATCACCTCAAGAACACGTATGGCAATCCGGGCTACTGGCGAAGGGCCGAGCAGGCGCGCGCGCACGCGCCGGAACGCGCGCCCGCAGGAGAGGAATTTGATTTAAGCCAATGACGCATGCGCCACCCCTGCCTACAATGAATCAGGCGGGCGCTGTCCGGCCCGCCTCTGGCGCATCGCCATCCACTGCCTCTTTGCCCCAAAGGAGTCCAGCATGTTCAAGCACATCCTGCTACCCACCGACGGTTCGGAACTGTCCAAGAAAGCCATCGACGGCGCGCTGGAACTGGCCAAGACAATCAATGCGCGTGTCACCGGCTATGTGTGCCTGGAGGAATATCCCTACACGCCCTTCAGCGAGATCGTGGTGGAAGCCCCGCAGGCGTTCAAGGACCGCATCGAGAGCCAGGCCCGGCTGTACCTGAAGGAAGTGGAAGCCGCTGCCCTGGCCGACGGCATTTCCTTCGATGCGGACATGTCGACGTTCGCCGTGCCCTACCTGGGCATCATCGATGCCGCCGAGCGCCATGGCTGCGACGTCATCTTCATGGCCTCGCATGGCCGGCGCGGCCTCTCGGGCCTGCTGCTGGGCAGCGAGACGCAGAAGGTGCTCACCCATACCGACATTCCGGTCATCGTGTATCGCTGACGGTGTATCGCGCTGCCGCGCTCGCATCTGCATTCGGATGCCGGGCAGGAAAGCAAGGATAAGAAAAAGAATAAGGAAAAGGCTGGCCGCCCCCGCGGGATGCCAGCCTTTCCTTGCATGCACGGCCGATGCCGGCGAGCGCAGGCTCGGGCCGCTTAGCTGGCGCTATTCTTGATGCGGTCCTCGATGTGCTTGGCGCGGTCGGCCGAGCCCGGGTGCGAGGAGAACATGCTGGACTTGCCGCCGTCGAGCTTGGCCAGCTTCTGGAAAGCCGTTACCAGGCCGCGCGTGTTGGCCTTGTTCCTGGCGAGCACGTCGAAGGAGTAGTCGTCGGCGGCGCTCTCCTGTGTCTGCGAGAACTGCGCGTTGATCAGCTGTTCGCCGAGCTCTCCCAGTTGCGAGGACGACAGCGCGGCCACGGTGCCGTTGCCGCTGGCAACCAGCGCGCCGCGTGCCGCCATGGCGGCATAGGCCACCTGCATCTTGTTCCTGGTGTGGCCCAGCGCCACATGGCCCAGTTCGTGGCCCACCACGCCGCGCACTTCGTCGTCGGTCATCATGTCCATCAGGCCGCTGAGCACGCGCACACAGCCGTTGGCCATGGCCCAGGCATTGACGTCCTTGCTCAGGTAGACCTTGGCGTTGATGTTGGAGACGTCGATGGATTGCAGGCCGGCCATGATCTTGGTCAGGCGTTTGCCATAGGCGCTGTTGGCCGCCGCAATCTTGTTGGTCTTGTCGGACTCGGCGCAGGCCTGGTCGGACATGGACTTGACGTCCGCGTCGCTGAGCGAGGCCGCCTTGAGCATCGAGCTACCGGCACCCACCATGCCGTCGACATTGGTGCCGGCGCAGCCGACCGCGAGGGCAGAGAGGCCGATGGCAGCCGCCAGGGAGAATTTGCGCTTCATGAATGTATTTCTTATCGGATGAGCACCGGCCAGGAACGTCCGCCAGTGGGCTCGCATGGACATGTGCCGGTGGCTCACCGGCGGTTCTCGATGTACCGTTTCTGGCACACACCGGGAAATCATATCGTCGAAATCATCCAAAATGATCGCGAAATATCCGAATCAATACAGACATTATTTTTGACATTTACCGGAAATTTCTCGCGCCCCTCCCGGATTCCTAGCCTGCCGCCCTCGCCTACGCCTACGTGGCCCGCCAGAAAGCAAAAAACCGCGCCGTCCCTGCGGGAGACGGCGCGGCGCCTAATTGAAGGGCGCGATGGTCGCACGCCCTTCACGATGACCAGGAGTCGATCTGGCTATCCTGTCTATCTGAAGTCCGGAGATCCGGGGATGCCGGAGCCTCAGGCTACTTTCTTGTCGAAGAACTGCTCGTCTTCGGTCGAACCCTTGAGGGCGGTCGTGGACGACTGGCCGCCTTCGATGGCCTGGGTCACGGCGTCGAAGTAGCCGGTACCGACTTCGCGCTGGTGCTTGACGGCGGTGAAGCCCTTCTCGGCCGCGGCGAATTCGTTTTCCTGCAGTTCGACGAAGGCGCTCATCTGGTTGCGGGCATAGCCGTAGGCCAGGTTGAACATCGAGTAGTTCAGCGAATGGAAGCCGGCCAGCGTGATGAACTGGAACTTGTAGCCCATCGCGCCCAGTTCCCTCTGGAACTTGGCGATGGTGGCGTCGTCCAGGTTCTTCTTCCAGTTGAACGACGGCGAGCAGTTGTAGGCCAGCATCTTGCCCGGGAACTTGGCGTGCACGGCTTCAGCGAACTTCTTGGCGAACTCCAGATCCGGCTTGCCGGTTTCGCACCACACCAGGTCAGCCACTTCGGCGTAAGCCAGGGCACGCGAGATCGACTGATCCAGGCCGTTGCGCACGCGGTAGAAACCTTCGACGGTGCGCTCGCCGGTGCAGAACGGCTTGTCGTTGTCATCCACGTCCGAGGTCAGCAGGTCGGCGGCTTCGGCGTCGGTACGGGCGATCACCAGGGTCGGCACGCCGGACACGTCGGCGGCCAGGCGCGCCGCGGTCAGCTTGGCGACGGCTTCGCGCGTCGGCACCAGCACCTTGCCACCCATGTGGCCGCACTTCTTGACCGAAGCCAGCTGATCTTCGAAGTGCACGCCGGCGGCGCCCGCTTCGATCATGGACTTCATCAGTTCGAAGGCGTTCAGCACGCCGCCGAAGCCGGCTTCCGCGTCAGCCACGATCGGCGCGAAGAAGTCGGTGTCGCCCTTGCCTTCGCTCCACTGGATCTGGTCGGCGCGCTGGAAGGTGTTGTTGATGCGCTTGACCACCATCGGCACCGAGTTGGCCGGGTACAGCGACTGGTCGGGGTACATTTCGCCGGCCAGGTTGGCGTCGCCCGCGACTTGCCAGCCCGACAGGTAGATGGCCTTCAGGCCGGCCTTGACCTGCTGCATGGCCTGGTTGCCGGTCAGCGCGCCCAGCGTGTTGACGAACGGCTCGGTGTTCAGGAGGTGCCACAGCTTTTCAGCGCCGCGGCGGGCCAGGGTGTGCTCGATCTGCACGGAGCCCCGCAGGCGGACCACGTCTTCCGCCGTGTAGTTGCGCTTCACGCCCTTCCAGCGCGGGTTGGTTTCCCATTCCTTTTGCAGCTTCTGGATTTCTTGTTCGCGGGACATGTGCACTCTCCTGGTGATTGAGACGGATATGGCGTAAGAAAGCTTGCGGCTGGCTTGCCGGAACGTGCTGCCGGGCAGCCGACCGAGGCGCTGTCGGGGTGATTTCCGGAGGCAGTTGCCTGCTTCCCGGTGGCCCTGTTTTTCGCGCCTCGGGTCATGTGTCTTATATAAGAGTGTAGGGAAGCGTTCCGCGTCGCAACAGCCCGGAATGCAGTCGTCGCTTAGTTTTTTTATTCAACAAAATCATATAGTTACTGCGTTAATTTCACAATGCGGCAAGTTATACCCCATCATGAGAGATGCCCCTTGTGCTTCGCAGTTACATTTTTTGTGGCTCAAAACAACATTCCACATCGTGAAATATAAGGGGTGACACGTATCCCTGCCGGGCTGCCGGCGCTCTCGCGCCCTGCCCGTCTGGCCTGCGTGCGCGTTGCAGCGCTTGTCACTCCGGAGCGCCATCGGCAAGGCATGCGCGAACCCAGGACACTGGGTGATGGCATGGTTGCCGATGCTCCGCCAGGCGTCGTTGCGCGGCGGGCATCGGTCATGCCGCTTGAAATACCTGAGGGAATGCCGGCGCTGCGCCGGCGGCGATGTCCGGGACGATGCCCGGGGCGAACCGGATCGCTCAGGCCGGCGACAGCCCGGCCTCGCGCTCGCGCCGGTAGGCCACCCAGTCGCCGGAGGCGATACGTGGCAGGCCGGCCACCGCGTCCTGCCCAACCGGATAGAGCAGGCAACTGAGGGACTGCCCGCCGGCGACAATGCTGCGCTCCTCGCGCACGAACAACGATGCCTGGCCGGGGTAGACCTCCTCGATCTCGTCGAGCACCGGCACCAGCGCGGCATCCACCTCGTAGAGATCGCCGGCCACGCCAGGCGCGCCGGCATCCAGCACCAGGCCGGGATAGGTGCCGAAGTCATAGAGCCGGCCAGGCACCGTGGCGCTGCCCAGCAGGCGCGGTGTCGCGATGCCGTGCTTGCGCGCGGCGGCGTTGAGGTCGTTGACTTCGCCGGCACGCAGCGTGCCGTAGACGAATACCACCGGCATGCTCAGCTCCCCAGCTTGGTATCGGCCACCAGCACGCCATCGGCATCGGCGTAGATCCAGTCGCCAGGACGCACCACCGCGCCGGGCATCTGCACCGTGACTTCGCGTTCGCCCACATTGCGCCTCTGGCTTCTCTGCGGATGCAGCGCCAGCGCGCGCACGCCGATATCGCACACATCCAGCTCGGCGCTGTCGCGCACGCAGCCGTTGACGACAATGCCAGCCCAGCCGTTCTTTTCCGCCAGCACGCCGAGGTTGCCGCCCACCAGCGCGCAGCGCAGCGAGCCACCGCCGTCCACCACCAGCACGCGGCCGTTGCCGGGCGACTCCACCGCTTCGCGCACCAGCGAGTTGTCCTCGAACACCTTCAGCGTCGCCGCCGGGCCGGCAAAGGCCGCGCGCTTGCCGAAATGGCGGAACACCGGCGCCAGCACGCGCAGCGTGCCGTCGGCCAGCCGTGCTTCGTTGGCATCGCAGAGGTCGGCGGTGGCAAAGTTCATGGATGACTCCTGAATCATGAGAGGGAAAGAATCCGGTGAAATCCGGTGAGATTCGGCGCCCGCGCATGCACCGCCAGCCACCTGCCGGGGAGCGCCCGCTCTCAGCCGGCGGGCGCGCCCCGCGCCCCGGCCTCGCGGCGCGAGCGGTTGCCGTTGCCGACGGTGACGGCGGTGAAGATCGCCAGCATCTGGAAGGCACCGATCATGAAGAAGACCCAGCTCGGCCAGCGCGCGTCCATCAGCGCGCCGAAGAACAGCGGGCCGCTGGCCAGCCCGATGTCCAGGCCGGAATAGACCACCCCATAGACCCGGCCGGTGGCGCCCGCCGGCGCGGCCGCGCGCACCAGCAGGTCGCGCGAGGGCCCGGCGGTGCCCGCGCCGAAGCCGATCACCCCCATCAGCACCGGCACCATCACGGCCGGCAAGACGCCCAGCCCCACCACGATGGCGACCAAGCCGGACAGCGTGAAGCTCATCGCGATCAGGCGGTCATGGTTGCTGGTGCGCCCGGCGGCGAAGCCGCCCACGATCATGCCCCCGGCGCTGCACAGCATGTAGACCGTGTAGGAAGCCGTGGCCAGCGCCAGCGGCATGCCGTAGAGCTGGGTCAGCGCGGTCGGCGCGAAGCTCTGGATGCCCGAGAACGAAAACGTGGTGACCAGGAAAAAGGCCCAGCAGATCCAGACCTGCGGCAGCCTGAGGAAGGCCAGCATGCCGCCGCCGGCCGCCTTGCCTGCCGGCGCGCCCGCCTTCGCCGCCATGGCGGTGCGGGGATCGAGCACCCGGCGAAACACCAGCAGCACGGCCAGCACGCCGAACGCCACCACCGCCGCGCAGGCCAGCGCCGTGCGCCAGCTGCTCAGTTCGGCCAGCGTGACCAGGAATACCGGGGCCGCGGCCCAGCCGAGGTTGCCGGAGATGCCGTGCACCGAGAACGCATGTCCCAGCCGCGGCTGCGACACATGCTTGTTGAGCAGGGTGAAATCGGCGGGATGGAACACGCCGTTGCCGATGCCGGCCACGCCGGCGCCGAACAGCAGCATGGCGTAGCTGGGGCTGAATGACAGCAGCAAGGCCGCCGAACCCAGCAGCGCCAGGCCGCCGAACAGCACGGGCGAAGCGCCGAAGCGGTCCACCACGAAGCCCGAAGCGGTCTGCACCAAGGCCGAGACGGCAAAGAACACCGTCATCAGCAAACCCAGCTCGGCATAGCTCAGGCCGAACTCGGCCTTGATCCACGGGAACAGCGGTGCCAGCAGCAGGTGGTAGAAATGGGAAACCCCGTGCGCGAGCCCCACCAGGCCGATGACCTGGGCGTCGTGGCGCAGCGGATTACGGACGGGATCGAGAGTGGCGGCGGTCATCGGGCGGCTATCCGTACAGTGCGGTGCATGGGCGCGCCTGCCGCTGCTGCCTGGCATGGGACGCGCGCTGCGAATATCGCATCATAGAGGAAAACCACGCCCGGCTGGCGTGGCCCGAGCGCTACATCTGCTTGAACAGATAGGCGTACTGGCGTGCCACCGGCAGGGTCTCGGCGCGGTTGCGCAGCTTCAGCGCGAGCCGCCCGAGCGACTGGTTCACGGCGCTGGCCACGCAGTCGATGTTCACCACCGTGCCGCGATGGATCTGCCAGAAGCGTTCCGGGTCGAGCTGCTGGGACAGCTCGCGCAGGCTGGTGCGGATCAGCGCCTCGCCGCTGGTAGACACCACGTTGACGTACTTGTCGGTTGCCTCGAGGTAGATCACCTCGTCCACCGGGATGATGCGGATCTCCTGCCCGACCAGCGCCTTGATGAAACGCAGGTAGCCGTGCTGGCCCGCGCCCGCGGCCGGCTGCTGCGGGGCGCCGCCGCCTGGCGGCTCCAGCGTCTCGAGCCGCGCCAGCAGTTGCGCCAGGCGGCCGGTATCGAGCGCCGCGCCACCCTCTTCGCCAGCCTGGGCATGCTCGGCCAGCCGCCCCTTGAGGCGTTGCACGGTGGCCTCCAGCCGCTCCGGCTGCACCGGCTTGAGCACATAGTCGACCGCCTCGCGCTCGAAGGCTTCCAGCGCGAACTGGTCATAGGCGGTGACGAACACCACCAGCGGCGGATGATCGAACTCCATCAGTTCACGCGCCACGTCCATGCCGCTCATGCCCGGCATGCGGATATCGAGGAAGGCCACTTGCGGCGCATGCTGGCGTGCCGCCTCCAGCGCGGACACGCCGTCATGCACCACGGACACGACCTGCGCCTCCGGCCACAGGCTGCTCAGTTCTGCATGCAGGGCGCGCGCAAGCAACGGCTCATCGTCGGCGATCAACAAGGTCGGGGACATGGGAACGGTAGTGGACGGTCGGGACAGTCGGGACGGCAGGGATTGCCGCAGCGCTCAGCGCTGCGTCAGGCTTGCGGGGCGCCATGCGCGGCGGCACTGGCAACCGGGGCGATGCCGATCCCCGCCGGGATCGTGCCCGCCGGTGCCGCCGTACGCGCGATGATGGCGGTCACCGTAGGACGCATGACCGGCAGCGTCAGCCGCACGACCACGCCGCGCGGCGAATTTTCTTCCATCTGCATGCTTGCCGCGGCGCCAAAGATGCGTGCGAGGCGCTCGCGCACATGGGTCAGGCCCAGGCCCGACCCCTTCGTCACGGCATGGCCGAAGCCCACGCCGGTATCGGCGATCACCACCTGCACCGCCGCGTCGCCCAGCGCGCGCGCCGACAACACGATGCTGCCGCCGTGCATGCACGGCTCGATGCCATGGCTGACCGCGTTTTCCACCAGCGGCTGGATCAGCATTGGCGGGATCTCCACTTCAGCCAGTTCCGGCGGCAGGTCGACGCTGTAGCTGAGCCGGGTGCCGAAGCGCAGGCACTGGATATCGAGGTAGCTGCGCAACAGTTCGAACTCCTGGCGCAGTGTGCACTGCTCGGCGCGCGTGTGCGCCAGCGACATCCGCAGGAAGCCGATCAGCCGCTGCAGCAGGCGCCGCGCGGCCTGCTGGTCAGTGGCGATCAGGCAGTCCAGGTTGGCCAGCGAATTGAACAGGAAGTGCGGCTCGATCTGCGCCTGCAGCGCCATCAGCTGCGCGCGCACCAGTTGCTTCTCGGCTTCCTCGCGTTGCAGCGCATCCAGCGCGGCCTGCCGCTCCAGGTGCGCCAGCTTCTCGCGCGACCAGTAGAAGTAGATCATGCTGGCCGAGGCAAGCATGCCCACCACCAGGCACATGCGCAGCATGTCGGTGGCCTCTTCGAAGGACTTCGCCGGCTCGTTCAGCACCACCCGGGTGGCCCAGCTACCCATGATGACCCCGAGCGGCACGGCGATCGCGGCCAGGCAGATGAACGGCCAGCGCGTGGGCCGCTCGTTCCACCAGATCACCACGCGGGCAACATCGATCAACAGCCAGATCGACAAGCCGATGAGGTGGCTGTAGACGAAGTTGTGCCACATCGAGCCGCCGGTGCGGAAGCCATAGTTGAGACTGACGGCAATCACGGTGTTCATGCACAGCACGAACACGAGGTCGCGCCCGAGAATCGTGAGGCGCGAGGGAATGGCGGCGGGACAGCGGCCCAGCGATTTCATAGGGACGGAAGCTCCGTACAGGGCAGATGCGTCTTGAAAGGCAAAAGTGGCAGGCGCGCCATGTGCTGGACACGCGCGGACATCGGGCGGCTGCCTGACGGGCTATTGTAAAGGCCGCTCATCGGCTCGGACGGCCGTCGGCCGGCTCGCATGTGCGCTGGGCCACCTTTGCGGCCCCGCCTTCCCCGGCCGGCCTGCCGTGCAGCGCCGCCCACCATTGCCCCGACAGCACAAAGCGCGGAAATGTGATCCACTGCTCGGCCAGGATGCGCCCGGCGATATCGAGCGGGCCGGCAAACGGCTCCGGTCGCTCGGCCTCGAGCCGGTGGCCCCGGCCCTGCAGCATCATCGATACGCCCATGCAGAGCACGCCCAGCCCCACCGCCGGCACGGACAGCGTCAGCACGCCGTAGACCAGCAGCACATTGCCTGCCATGAATATCGGCACGGCCACGATATGCAGCAGCAGGCTGCGCGGGTCGGTGTGATTGCGGGCGTAGCCGCGCCATTGCCAGGCCAGCAGGCCATCAGGGCGCGGGCTCATGGCCGCGGCCCCCGCTGCGTCGCACGGCGGATCGCCAGTCGGCGCACCAGCAGCACGGCGCCGAGCGCGATCAGGATGAGAGGCCAGCCCTCGCGGGTGATATACGCGGGCAGGACGCCGGCGTTGTGCGCCAGGAACAACCCGCCCAGCGCAATAAGGATGATCGGGGCCAGGAGCCCCCTGCCGCTACGGCCTTGTTTCATGTTGCGCTCTCCTCGCAGCCTTGTCGCTCCGCTCGCCATCGCCGGCACGCCGTCTGATGCGGCGCATCACGCCATGTGACGGCACCGAGGTGATCCGCCACGTACTGGACGAACTTTACGCCTGCCCCGCGCGAGACGGAAGCAGCGTGCGACGAACGGGGAGTGAGCGGCGCGAAACGCGAGGATGCGGTGCCACCGGCACCGCCGCATGGCAGCCCGCCGCCGGAATCCCGGCGGCGAATGTGCCCGGAAGAGCATGCCAGCTTGCGCTGGAACAGCGCAAATCAGGCCTCGACCACCTGCCCGCCGGCCGGCTCGGACAAGGCACTGCTGACGGTGTCGCGCGACAAATGCGGCGCGAACATATTGATGAAGGCATGCGCATAGCCGCGCAGGTAGGCACCGCGGCGCACGGCCACGCTGGTGGTATTGGCCTCGAACAGATGGTCGGCCGAGATCCTGACCAGGCCGGCATCCTTGCGCTCGTCATAGGCCATCGAGGCGATGATGCCCACGCCCAGATCCAGTTCCGCGTAGGTCTTGATCACGTCGGCGTCCATGGCGGTCAGCACGATCTCCGGCTGCAGCCCGGCGGCGGCGAACGCGCCGTCGATCTTGCGGCGGCCGGTAAAGCCCGCGTCGTAGGTGATGATCGGAAAGCCGGCGATGTCTTCCAGCGTCGGCTCGGGCAGGCGGGTCAGCGGGTGCTCCGGCGAGACCACCAGCACGTGTTGCCAGCTATAGGCCTCGAACGAAGTCAGCCCGGCCTCGCTGGCCACGGCCTCGGTGGCGATGCCGATATCCGCCTGCCCGGTCAGCAGCAGTTCCACGATATGCGCCGGCGACGCTTCCTGCAGCGCCAGCGTCACATGCGGATAGGCGCGGCGGAAGCTCTGCACTACCTTGGGCAGCGCGTAGCGTGCCTGGGTATGGGTGGTCGCCACGGTCAGGCGGCCGGTATGCCGCCCGGCGAATTCGTCACCGGCCTGGCGCAGGTTCTCGGCCTCGAGCAGCAGGCGCTCCACGATCCGCACGATCTCGCGGCCGGGCTCGGTGAGGCCCGTGAGGCGCTTGCCATAGCGCTCGAAGATCTCGACGCCAAGCTCCTCTTCGAGCTCGCGGATCTGGCGCGATACGCCGGGCTGCGAAGTGTAGAGCGCGTTGGCGACCTCGGTCAGGTTGAACTGGCGGCGCACCGCCTCGCGGATCGAACGCAGTTGCTGGAAGTTCATTGTGCGGCTCCTGCCGGCGCCGCCTTGGGCTGGGCGCGGGCTGATGAATTGGGTTGGACGAAGACGCGCAACTGACGCGGCCGCACGGCGAGCAGTTCGCCCTCGCGGAAGCCCTGGTGGCGGAAGCGCTCCAGCGGCAACGCCACCTCGATCACCTCCTGGTTGTCCTCGCGCTCGAGTTCGAGCTGGGCCACGGGACCGAGCGTGAGCGCACGGCGCAGCGTAACGGCGATGCCGTCGGCGCCCGGCGCATAGCGTTCGAGATCGAGGTCGTGCGGGCGCACGTAGGCCACCGCATCGCCGGCCGTCTCGTGGCCGTTGCCGACCACCGGCAGTATCGCCTCGCCGGTATGCAGCAGGCCGCCGAGCTCGCCGACCTCGAGCCGGCCGTGGAACAGGTTGACGTTGCCAAGAAAGCCGAACACGAACGGCGTAGCCGGATGGTTGTAGACCGCTTCCGGCGTGCCGGCTTGTTCGACGTGGCCGCGGTTCATCAGCACCACCTGGTCGGCCACTTCCAGCGCCTCTTCCTGGTCGTGCGTGACGAACACGCTGGTGACGTGCAGTTCGTCGTGCAGGCGGCGCAGCCAGCGGCGCAGCTCCTTGCGCACCTTGGCGTCGAGCGCGCCGAACGGTTCGTCGAGCAGCAGCACGCGCGGCTCCACCGCCAGCGCGCGGGCCAGCGCGATACGCTGGCGCTGCCCGCCCGAGAGCTGCGGCGGATAACGGTCGGCCAGCCAGTCGAGTTGCACCAGTTCCAGCAGCGAGCGCACCTTCTCGCGGATCTGCGCCTCGCTCGGGCGCTCCGCGCGCGGCTTCACGCGCAGGCCGAAGGCCACGTTCTCGAACACCGTCATGTGCTTGAACAGCGCATAGTGCTGGAACACGAAGCCCACCTGGCGCTGGCGCACATGCTGGTTGGACGCGTCACGGCCCTCGAGCAGGACCTGGCCCGCGTCCGCGCGCTCCAGCCCCGCGATGATGCGCAGCAGCGTGGTCTTGCCGCAGCCCGACGGCCCCAGCAGCGCCGTCAGCTGGCCTTCATCGAAATCGAGCGAGACGTCGTCGAGCGCGACGAAATTCCCGAAGCGCTTCTGCACATTCCTGACCTGGATGCTCATGATGCCTGTCCTTGCAATTTGCCTGCGCCCGGATTCTCCGGCGCAAAGTTCTCGTCGTCGGCGTGCTCGCGGCGCGCCCGGTGTTCCACCAGCGTCTTGATGCCGAGCGTCACCAGGGCCAGCAGCGTCAGCAGCGAGGCCACCGCGAAGGCCGCCGCGAAGTTGTATTCGTTGTAGAGAATCTCCACGTGCAGCGGCATGGTGTTGGTCAGCCCGCGGATATGGCCCGACACCACCGAGACCGCGCCGAACTCGCCCATGGCCCGCGCATTGCACAGGATCACGCCGTACAGCAGGCCCCAGCGGATATTGGGCAGCGTGATGCGACGGAAGGTCTGCCAGCCGGACGCGCCCAGCACGATGGCGGCTTCCTCTTCCTCGCTGCCCTGTGCCTGCATCAGCGGGATCAGCTCGCGCGCGACGAACGGAAAGGTGACGAAGATGGTGGCCAGCACGATGCCCGGCACGGCGAACATGATCTTGATGTCGTGCGCCTCGAGCCATGGTCCCAGCCAGCCCTGCGCGCCGAACAGCAGCACGTAGACCAGGCCCGAGATCACCGGCGACACCGAGAACGGCAGGTCGATCAGCGTGGTCAGCACGCTCTTGCCACGGAACTCGAACTTGGCGATGGCCCAGGCCGCCGACACGCCGAACACCACGTTGAGCGGCACCGCGATGGCGGCCACCAGCAGTGTGAGCTCGATCGCGGCCACGGCATCGGGCTCGACCAGCGAAGCGAAATATGTCTGCACGCCCTTGCGCAGCGCCTCGTAGAAAACCGAAGCCAGCGGCACGAACAGGAACAGCGCGAGGAACAGGACCGCGACCGCGATCAGCGTGTAGCGCACCCACGGCGCTTCCCCGGTGGCATCCGCGAAGCGCGCCGCGGGAGCGGCGCGGCCACCCAGGCCCTTGGTAACGATACCGGCCATCTCAGCTCTCCTTGTCCTGCGCCACGGCGGCGCGCCCTGCCGTGTGGTGGCGGCGCGTCCATGCCTGCAGCAGGTTGATCAACAGCAGCAGCGCGAAGGAGATCACCAGCATCACCACGGCCATTGCGGTGGCGCCGGCGTAATCGTATTGCTCCAGCTTCGAATAAATCATCAGCGGCGCGATCTCGGAGACCATCGGCATATTGCCGGAGATGAACACCACCGAGCCGTATTCGCCGGTGGCCCGCGCGAACGACAGCGCGAAGCCGGTCAGCAGCGCCGGCAGGATGGTCGGCAGGATCACGCGGGCAAAGGTCTGCAGGCGCGTGGCGCCCAGGCTGGCGGCGGCCTCTTCCAGTTCCTGCTCCGCATCTTCCAGCACCGGCTGCACCGTGCGCACCACGAACGGCAAGCCGATGAAGGTCAGCGCCACCACCACGCCCAGCGGCGTGAAGGCGACCTTGATGCCCATCGGCTCCAGGTAGCGGCCGAGCCAGCCATTGCCGGCGTACAACGCGGTCAGCGCGATGCCGGCCACCGCGGTGGGCAAGGCAAACGGCAGGTCCACCAGCGCATCGATCAGGCGCTTGCCGGGAAAGCGGTAGCGCACCAGCACCCACGCCACCACCAGGCCGAACACGGTATTGATGATGGCGGCGATCAGCGAGGCGCCGAAGCTCAGTTGCAGCGAGGCCACCACGCGCGGCGCGCTCACCGCACCCCAGAACGCTTCCCAGCTCATGGTGAAGGTCTTGAGGAAGGTGGCCGACAGCGGGATCAGGACGACCAGCGTCAGGTAGAACAGCGTGAAGCCCAGCGACAGGCCGAAGCCGGGGAGCACGGTAAAGCGCTGCTGGCTGGCCTTGCCTGACGCGCTTTCGCGTGCCTGGGGGGCATCCGGTCTGGCCGGGGGCGGGTTGTCCGCCAGGGAAATCGAGGGTGGCATATCGTCTCGTCAGTGCCGTCTGTGCCGCACCCGCCACCCACGCACAGAGTCCGGAAGACTGGCGGATACGGCGGCCAGGCATCCGGCTAGCGGAATCGGGGGACTACGGGGAGGGCTCTCTTTATGACGCCGGCGCATAACGCACCGGCCTACGAGACAAATTCTGCAGATACGCCCTTATAAACAGAACGAATCTTTACGCAT
Source organism: Cupriavidus sp. 05T41 (assembly GCF_056396525.1). Classification (NCBI taxonomy): domain Bacteria; kingdom Pseudomonadati; phylum Pseudomonadota; class Betaproteobacteria; order Burkholderiales; family Burkholderiaceae; genus Cupriavidus; species Cupriavidus sp. 05T41. The sequence goes on along the minus strand of NZ_JBFTLQ010000021.1, from coordinate 49,686 downwards.
TTTCTTAGACGTTTTAGATATAAGGGAACGTCGAGGACACTTCCACCTCGGCATCCCACGGCCCGGCACGGTCTCCAGCCAGGCCGGCACTGCCGTCGGCCTCGATGCGCTGGATCAGCGTATCGAGCAGGGCGAGGCCTGCCGGCCACTGATCCAGGCCCGAATCGGCGTTGATGTGCCCTAGCATGCCCGCGTCGTGCAGCTCGCTGCCCCACAGCGTGCCCCAGCTGAATGCCGTGCGCTGCTGCATCCAGGGATCGTTGCGGCTGGCCACGAGGATGGTCGGAAACGGCAGCCGGTGCGCGGGAAGCAATCCGGCCACGCCGAATTTGTCCGGATCGGCCGGCGCCACCAGCAAGGCACCGGCAATGCCCTCGGCATCCAGCGCGGCCTGGCGCAGCGTGGCCAGGCAGCCGAAGCTGTGCGCCACCAGGATGGCGCCGCGCGGCGCCACTCGCTGCGCCCGCATGATGCTCTCCGAGACACGCTCGGCCCACAGCGGCAGGCTCGGGCGCGACCAGTCGTGCTGCTCCACGCGCTGCCAGTCCGGGAAACGCTGCTCCCAGCGGCTCTGCCAGTGACCGGGACCGCTGCCGTGCAGGCCGGGTACCGTGAGGATCTGCAAACCCTTCGGCACTTTCAGCCACACCTCGGCGGCGGCTGGTGCGGCCATGCCCGCCGGCCTCTTCGTCCGCGTCATATCGGCTCCTTGCTGAATTCCAGCGGCGCGCGGCCCGGACCGGAACGCGCCACCCCGCCGCCATCCCGCGCGGCATCGCCGGGCGCCGCCCGGTGGTCCGGTTGCACTTCGTGCAGCCGGCGCGCGCTCACCGCCTCGCCGGTAAACACCCCCTGCCCCAGCACGATCCCGGCCGCCTGCAGCCGCTCGGCGTGCTCGGCGTTCTGCAGGCGGCGCCCGATCAGGGTCACGCCGGCGCTGTCGGCACTGGCCTGCAGGCCGGCGAGCTGGCGGTCCGTCCAGCTGCGGCGCATATCGAGCTTGAGCCAGTTGGGCAGTGCGTGCGCCATCAGCGCGCCCGCCTCTGCCGGATCCGATGCCTGCAGGCTCACCGCGAAGCCGTTGCGCCGGTAATTGCCCACCACATGGAGCAGCAGCGGCAGGTCGTCGTTGGCGCTGGCCGGCACCTGGATCACGAAACGATCGATCGGCAGGCCGAGCGATTGCAGCGCGCGCCGGAATGCCGCGCCGTGATCGTCCGCGACCGCCGCCAGCAGCCGGTTGTGCACGTTGAGCACCAGCTTGCGGTCGCCATCCGCCGCGAAATAGTTGATGGCATGCACCAGGCGCGAGAGGCGATCCAGCGATACCAGCGAGGCATCGTCGGCCGCCATCGCGAACAGCTTCCACGCCGCCAGCCCCACGCCGCCACCAGCATAGGTGCGCAGCGTGCCTTCATGCGCCACCACGTCGCGGCTCGACAGGGTGATGAGCGGCTCGAAGGCACTGGTCAGCGAACAGTTGAAGAACTGGCCCTGCACCTGGCCATGCTCGTCACGCCACAACTGGCGATCGCTGCCGGGTTGCCGCGGCAGTCCGTCCAGGTAATGCGCGAGGGCTGCCAGCCCCGCGCCTGCCCCGCCTGTTTCATGCGCGCTTGCCATGGCGAATTCCTTTGCGGACTCCTCTACGTTGTGCCTGCCGTTCCGGACCATGCATCAAAGCTTGGCCAGCGAAACCTCGGTCGCCTTCACCAGCGCAACCACTTCGCTGCCGATGGTGAGGCCGAGATCCTTGACCGAGCGGGTGGTGATGACCGAGGTGACGATGCCGGCCGGCGTCTCGACGTCGACCTCCGAGACCACCGGGCCTTCGATGATGGCGGCGACCTTGCCGCGGAACTGGTTGCGTACGTTGATGGCTTGAATGCTCATGATAGAAGCTCCCTTGCGTGAGTGAAAATGAAGATTGCGTAAAAGATGGTGAGTGGCGCTCGCGGCGGTTTGCTGCCTTCCGCGCACGCCTGGCACGGGTGTTTGATGCACGCCATGCCCTTTGCCTCGATGCCTGCCTTCGTTATTGCCTTTTGTGCTGCCTTTGTGTTGCCTTCGGTGCTGCCTTTTGTGCTGCCCTTTGCGTTGCCTTCGGTGCTGCCTTTCGTGTTCTTCGCTGCCTTGTCTGCTACATGGCGCTAGATCGCCCAGCGCACCGAGTCGGCGGTCCGCGCCACCGACCAGTCGACGGCGGGGCCGGCTTCGTGCTGGCCCTGCGCCTGCCCGTCATCCTGCGCATCGCCTGCGCGCTGCATCACCCGGCGCAGCACCGCGTCCTCCAGATGCGCGAAGGCCGCCGAGCCGCGCTGGCGCGGCCGCGGCAGCGCCACACGCTGGTCCAGCGCGATGCGCCCGTCCTCGATGAGCACCACGCGGTCGGCCAGCGCCACCGCTTCGGACACATCGTGGGTCACCAGCAGCGCGGTGAAGCCATGGCGCTGCCACAGTCCTTCGATCAGGCCTTGCATCTCGATGCGCGTCAGCGCGTCGAGCGCGCCCAGCGGCTCGTCCAGCAACAGCAGGCGCGGGTGATGGACCAGCGCGCGCGCCAGGGCCACGCGCTGGCGCTGCCCGCCCGACAACCGTGCCGGCCATTCGCCGGCGCGTTCGGCCAGGCCAACCTGCCCCAGCACACGAGCCGCATCGGCACGGCGCGCGCGCGGCAAGCCCAGCGCCACGTTGTCCAGTACCTTCTTCCAGGGCAGCAGGCGCGCGTCCTGGAACATCACCCGCACCGCGTCCTGCTGCGCGCGGCCCGGCGTGTCGCCGAGCCTCACCGCGCCGCCGTCGCTGTCCTCCAGGCCGGCAACCAGCCGCAGCAAGGTGCTCTTGCCGCAGCCGCTGCGGCCAACGATGGCCAGGAACTCGCCCGGCGCGGCGTGCAGGTCGATGCCGTGCAGCACCTCGCGCCCGCCGTAGCGCTTGACTACCTGCTGCACATGCAGCGCCAGGCCCTTGCCAGGCTCGCCGGCAGGTGGCACCTCCGCCAGCGCCGCCTGTTCGATCGGATTGCTTTGCATATCGTGTTCTCCTTGGCCGGTGGCGCTCAGTGCGCCTGGTAGCCGGGATGCCAGCGCAGCCAGAAACGCTCCAGCCCGCGCGACAGCAGGTCCGCCAGCTTGCCCAGCAAGGCGTAGAGCAGGATGCCCACCAGCACCACGTCGGTCTGCAGGAATTCGCGCGCGTTCATCGTCATGTAGCCGATGCCCGATTGCGCGGAGATGGTCTCCGCCACGATCAGGATCACCCACATCAGGCCGAGCGAGAAACGCACGCCCACCAGGATGTTGGGCAAGGCGCCCGGCAGGATCACCTCGCGGTACAGCCGCCAGCCCGACAATCCATAGCTGCGCGCCATCTCGATCAGCCCCGGGTCCACCGCGCGGATGCCGTGGTAGGTGTTGAGGTAGATCGGGAAGAACACACCCAGCGAGACCAGGAACAGCTTGGCGGTCTCGTCGATGCCGAACCACAGGATCACCAGCGGAATCAGCGCCAGCGTCGGAATGTTGCGCACCATCTGCAAGGTGCTGTCGAGCAGCGTCGCGGCCGGGCGGAAGGTGCCCGTGAGCAGGCCCAGCGCCAGCCCGAAGCCGCCGCCGATGGCAAAGCCGAGCACGGCGCGCCAGCTGCTGACCCACACATGGCGCCACAGCTCGCCCGTCACCGCCAGGCCCCACGCGGCCTTCAGCACGTCGAGCGGCGCCGGCAGGATGCGGCTCGACAGCCAGCCGCCCTGCGAGGCGATCTGCCATGCCAGCACCAGCAGCACCGGCACCACCCAGGGCGCGGCCGAGCCGGCGGCCTGGTTCAGCCACGCGGCGCGGCGCGGCGGGAGAGTCAAGGGAGCGGTCATGGCATGCCCCCTCAGCTCTGCGACGCACGCGGCACGATGCCGGTCGCCATCACTTCGCCGAACGGGCCGGACAACACCTTGCCCGGCAGCTTGTCGCGCACCGAGCGCGGCAGCAGCGGGAAGACCAGTTCGGCGAAGCGGTACGCCTCTTCCAGGTGCGGGTAGCCGGACAGCACGAAGGTGTCGATGCCCAGCTCGGCGTACTCCTGCATGCGCGCCGCCACGGTCTGCGGGTCGCCCACCAGCGCCGTGCCGGCGCCGCCGCGCACCAGTCCCACGCCAGCCCACAGGTTGGGGCTGATCTCCAGTTCCGCGCGCGAGCGCTTGCCGCCGCCGGCATGCAGCGCGGCCATGCGGCGCTGCCCTTCCGAATCCATCCGGGCGAAGTCCGCCTGCGCGCGCGCCACGGTGTCGTCGTCGAGGTGGCTGATCAGTTCGTCGGCCGCGGCCCAGGCCGCGGCGTCGGTCTCGCGCACGATCACGTGCAGGCGGATGCCGAACTTCACGGTGCGTCCGTGGCGCGCCGCGCGCTCGCGCACGTCGGCCAGCTTCTGCGCCACGTCCTGTGGCGGTTCGCCCCAGGTCAGGTAGGTGTCTACCTGCTCGCCGGCGAGCTCGTGCGCCGCGGCCGACGAGCCGCCGAAGTACACCGGCGGATGCGGCCGCTGCAGCGGCGGATACAGAACCTTGGCCCCCTTGACCTTGAGGTGCTTGCCCTCGAAATCCAGCTCGGCGCTTTCATGGCTGGCGGCCAGCACCTCGCGCCAGATGCGGATGAACTCGGCCGAGGCTTCATAACGTTCGGCATGATCGAGGAACAGGCCATCGCCTTCCAGTTCCGACGCATTGCCGCCGGTCACCAGATTCACCAGCAGCCGTCCGCCGGACAGGCGGTCGAACGTGGCCGCCATGCGCGCGGCCAGCGTCGGTGCCATCAGGCCGGGACGCACCGCCACCAGGAAGCGCAGCCTGCGCGTGACCGCGGCCAGCATGGCAGCCGCCACCCACGGGTCCTCGCACGAGCGGCCGGTAGGAATCAGCACGCCCTCGTAGCCGAGGTTGTCGGCAGCGGTGGCGATCTGCTTCAGGTAGTCGAAATTGACCTCGCGCGCCCCTTCCGAGGTTCCGAGATAGCGGCTGTCGCCGTGCGTGGGGATAAACCAGAAAACCTGCATGTCTTCACCTCTTGTGCTTGTCGTGCTTGTCGTGCTTGTCGCGCTTGTCGTGTCGCTTCTTGTCGCTTCCCGGCGGTGCTTCGCGACCAGCCGTTCGCAGCGACCGCCTCGCGGAGTCGCGTGTGCGGGCGGCGGCCGCGTTCGCGCTCAGTGCTGAGCCTGCCAGGCAGCGTCCGCTACCTTGACCGGCCTGGGAATCAGCTTGAGCGTGTAGAACACGTCGGCAATGCGCTGCTGCTCGCCCAGCACCGCCGGCGTCACGGCGCGGGCGCCGTACGAGAAGCGGGACACCGCAAGCGCCACCACGGCCGGGTCCAGACCGAGCTGCGGACCCAGCACGGCCACCGCCTCCTTCTGGTTCTTCTCGGCCCAGGCGCCCAGCGCGGCCAGTTCATCGAGGACGAGCTTGACCACGTCAGGCCTGCTTTGCGCGTACTGGCGCGACGCCAGGTAGAACTGGTGGTTGCTGACCACATCCTTGCCGTCGGCACCGCGGCCATCGGCCAGCACGCGCGCGTCGAGCTGCTTCTCGGCGGCAGCCAGGAACGGGTCCCAGATCACCCACGCATCGACCGCGCCGCGCTCGAAGGCCGCGCGCGCGTCGGCCGGGGCCAGGTAGACGGGCTGGATCTCGCTGTATTGCACCCCTGCCTTCTCCAGCAGGCGCACCAGCAGGTAGTGCACGTTCGAGCCCTTGTTCAGCGCCACGCGCTTGCCGCGCAGGTCGGCCACCGACTTGAGCGCGGAGCCCTTCGGCACCACGATGGCCTCGGCCGTCGGCGCCGGCGGCTCGTTGCCGATATAGGCCAGTTGCGCGCCGGCCGCCTGCGCGAAGATCGGCGGGGCTTCGCCCACGGTGCCGAAATCGATCGCGCCCACGTTCAGGCCTTCGAGCAGCTGCGGCCCGGCCGGGAACTCGGTCCACTTGACCGTGATGCCCTGCGGCGCGAGGCGCTTCTCCAGCGTGCCGCGCGCCTTGAGCAGGGTCAGCGTGCCGTACTTTTGGTAGCCGATGCGCAACACCTTGCTGGCGTTGTCCTGCGCCTGCGCACGGCCGGGCAGCAGCGCGTAGGCAAGCCCGGTGGCGGCGACCAGCGCGGCCAGCAGCAGGCGGCGCTTGAGCGCGGTGCCGGCAGCCGGCGTCTGGTGTTTATCGGAAAGCGTGGAGACTGGTGCGGTCATGTCGATCTTCCTGAGTGACGTTGTGTTCTGGCGTGGCGGACGTGTGCCCGCCTGCCGGCCCGTCGGCGGGCGGCATCGCGATCACGAAGCGGGCAAGTGTGCGGGGCGGCGGCGGCGCCGCCCGCTTCAACTCAGGCGGAACATCGCTCGGCCAGTGCGGGGCGCGGGGCCGGGCGCGAGAATGCCGCTGGCGCGACGGCAGCCGCGGCAGCACCGGGCAACAGGTCCAGCGGCACTTCGATGCGTGCATGGGCCAGCGCCTCGCGCAGGCGCAGCACGCCCTCGGCCAGGCGCGCCTCCAGGGCGGGATCGAGGCTCAGGCCGTGCGTCTCGGAGAAAACGATCTGCTGGTCCACGGCGAAGATGCCGGGCAGGATATGGCGCGCTCCAAGCGCGGACAGCACCGGGCGCAGCGCGTAGTCGATGGCCAGCGTATGGGCCAGGCTGCCGCCGGTGGCAATCGGCAGCACCACCTTGTCGCGCAGCCCGGATTGCGGCAGCAGGTCCAGGAAGGTCTTGAGCAAGCCACTGTAGGCAGCCTTGTAGACCGGCGTGGCGAGAATCACCACCTGGGCGTCCGCCACCGCGCGGGTAGCCGCGGCAATGTCGGGATCGTCCACCCTGGCCGCCAGCAGCGCGGCGGGCGGAAGCTCCCGCAGGGCCAGGTGGCTGGTGCGCTCGCCAGCGGCTTCGAGCACGCCGCGCAGATGCGTCAGCAGGCGTGCGGAACGCGACGGGGCGGACGGGCTGCCGGACAGGGTCAGGATGGACATCGGGCTTCCTTCTTGGCTGGTTGGCGCGGCGGACGCGGCTCGCGCCACGCCCGCGCCGCTGTTTATTTCTTGCCGGGCTGGTAGACCTGGTCGAACGAGCCACCGTCGGCGAAGTGCGCCTTCTGCGCCTTCTGCCAGCCGCCGAACGCTTCGTCGATGGTGAACAGCTTGACCTTGGGGAAGTTGGCCGCGTACTTCGCCGCAACCTTCTCGGAGATCGGGCGATAGTAGTTCTTGGCCGCGATTTCCTGGCCTTCGTCGGTGTACAGGAACTGCAGGTAAGCCTCGGCCACCTTGCGCGTGCCCTTCTTGTCCACCACCTTGTCGACCACCGCGACCGGCGGCTCGGCCAGGATCGAGACGGAGGGAGCGACGATGTCGAACTTGTCCGGCCCCAGTTCCTTGATGGCCAGGATCGCCTCGTTCTCCCACGCGATCAGCACGTCGCCCAGGCCGCGCTCGACGAAGGTCGTGGTGGCGCCGCGCGCGCCGGAATCGAGCACCGGCACGTTCTTGAGCAGCGCGCCCACGAATTCCTTCGCCTTCTGTTCATTGCCGCCCGGCTGGCGCAGCGCGTAGCCCCATGCGGCCAGGTAGTTCCAGCGCGCGCCGCCCGAGGTCTTCGGGTTGGGCGTGATCACCTGCACGCCGGGCTTGACCAGGTCGTTCCAGTCCTTGATGCCCTTGGGGTTGCCCTTGCGCACCAGGAACACGATGGTGGAGGTATAGGGCGAGGCATTGTGCGGCAGGCGTTTTTGCCAGTCCGGCTTGAGCAGGCCCTTCTCGGCGATGGCGTCGATGTCATAGCCCAGCGCCAGCGTCACCACGTCGGCATCCAGGCCGTCGATCACGGAGCGCGCCTGCTTGCCCGAGCCGCCATGCGACTGGCGGATGGTCAGCGCATCGCCACCCTTGGCCTTCCAGGCCTTGGCGAAGGCGGCATTGACGTCCACGTACAGTTCCCGCGTGGGGTCGTACGAGACATTGAGCAGATTGGTGTTGGCCCAGGCGGTCTGGGTGGAACCGATCACGGCGAGTGCCGCGAATCCGATGGCCAGCTTGCGAATCATGTGTCTTGCTCCCGTCATCTGTCGTGAAATGGCGCGCTTGCGCCTCGTTTCATGGCCCTCCTTGTGTGGGAAGGCTTGTGTCAGGGAAGAAGACTACCGACCGGTCTATCTGAAAGGAACGAATGGTTTCGCCGATCCTTGCACGTTTTCCGCATAAGATTTGGCGGAAATATGGACATGCACGGCAGGCCATGCGCGCGCTGCGATGAGCCGGGGTTGAGCGTGACGCGATGCGTGCCGCTGTCGCGCATTTCACCGAACACGGCCAGCAAGCCGCGCCGCACGGAGCGATAACCGAGGGAAACTTGCCGCCGCACGACTGGACATCGCAACAGTCCTGCGCGACATCCTGTGGCGCGCGAACGGAATCCGGGGAACCGGCGGGCCAGGCACCGGCACCACCGGAACATCCGCGGCCGGGCCCTGGATCCTTGGGCAACGCCTTCTGTCTGCGCGTCGGCGCACAGAAAAAAGCCCGCCCCACTTGCGTGGCGCGGGCCAAGTTTCCGTATTTGGAAACGGGTAGACAAGTCATGAAGAGCGCCCCCGCATCTCCATGACAGAAACCATCTTAGCGGGCCCGCATGCCGCGGCACTTGACCCATGTCAAACGCGCGACAGGAGCAGAAAATTCTGTCGTGACGGCGCCCCCGGTGCGACCGCCGCGATGGCAGCGGCGACAGCCCCTACAGCGCCTCTGGCACGCCCGGCTCGGCCTCGAGCGGCGCGGGCGGCGCACCGGGCGGTGCCTTGTAGCGGTTGTAGCTCCACAGGTATTGCTGCGGGAAGCGCCGGATCAATGCTTCCATCGCCGCATTCAGCAAGGCCGCCTGCGCCGGCGCATCGGGCGGCAGCGGTTCGGGCAGCCGCACATAGTGCATGCGCCAGCCGCGCCCGTTCGGCAGCCGCTCACCCGCCGCAAGAACGATCGGCACGCCGGTCTGCGCGGCCAGCTTGCCCGGCAGCGTCATGGTATAGGCCATGCGGCCGAAGAACGGCACCCACACCCCGTCGCCGAAGCTCGGCGCCTGGTCCGGCAGCAGCCCGACCGCATTGCCCTGGCGCAGCGCCCGCACGAAGGCGCGCACGCCCTGCGAGGTCGCCGGCACCACCTGCAGGCCCGACATGCCGCGCGCCGCGTCGAGCAGCGGCGCGAGGATGTCCTTGCGCGGCGGGCGGAACATGACGGTGAGGGGCAGCCGCTGCGCGGTATAGCGCGCGGTAATCTCGAAGCAGCCCAGGTGCGGTGTCAGGAAGAAAATGCCACGGCCGTCATCGATGGCGCCCTGCACCACGTGCCAGTCGTCCGTGACCACCTGCGCCACGCTTTGCCGGGTGCGAAACCAGACCCGCGGCAACTCCATGATCATGGCGCCCGATTCGCCGGCGGCGCGGCGCGCAAATGCGGCATCCGGGTAGCCCGCGATCGCGGCGTTGGCGCGCAGGCGCTCGCGGTACTGGCCCGGGACGGCGTAGGCAAGCCGCCCCAGCACGCGGCCGGTGCCTTGCAGCAGCGGCAGCGGCAATGCGGCAATCAGCCGGAACAAGACGGGCAGCGCACCTGCCCCATGCCGAAAATGGTCATCCATCTTTGTATCAGTTCATCGGTGCGTGGCCTGGCGCCACGCGCATTCATGCTTTGCTGCGTTGGTTCGGTTCGGGAAAACGTGCCGCGCCGCTCAGGGCGCCACGATTTCGATGCTGTCGACCCGCGCCGGATCGAACGCCATGTAGCCCGCGATCTGCGCCATGGCCGCGTAGGGGTGCTCGTAAGTCCACACAGCATTGATGCCGCGCTGGCCGGCCGCGGGAATGCTGTAGTAGCTGCATTCGCCCTTGTACGGGCAGTACGTGGCATGGTCGCTGCGCTGCAGGCGGGACAGGTCGACATCCGTGCGCGACACGTACTGCACCGCGGCGTAGGCGGCCTCGCGCAGCGTCAGCGCCGCGAGCGTATCGGCCACCACCACGCCGCCGGCCTTGACGACGACGCGCCGGGGATTTGGCTCGATCGTGATCGGGTGATCGGGGCCGGGAATCTTGATTGGCTTGGTGTTCATCCTGGCGGTCTCCGGTGTGTGGCTGGCGCAATGCCCGCAATGTTACTTCGATGCCGGAAACGGCGCAGGCCGAGGGCGCCCGGCCAGCCTCCCGGACCACGCCAGGAAACATATTCGCCACTTTTGCGGCGAGCCGGGCGCCTTGCCTCAGCGCGTCGCCACGATGAAGAAGCGCGGGAACGGCAGCAGCACGGAGCCGTCGGCCAGCGCCGGATAGGCGCGCGCCACCTCGGCCGTGTAGCGCTCGAGATAGGCGCCGCGCTCGGCCTCGTCGAGCGGGTCGATGAACGGGCGCAGCCCGGTGCCCTTGAACCATTCCACAATGGCCGCCGGGCCGCCTTCCAGCGCGTGGTGGTAAGTGGTCTGCCACACGTCGACCGTGCTGCAGTGTGCGCGCAGCAAGGCGTAGTACCAGGCCGGACGAGCCAGCGTCGTGCGTGCCTGCGCGGCGGCGGCGAGCTTGCCAGCCCACGGGCCGTCCGCGGCGACCTCGCGCATCAGCCGGTGGGCGGGGGTGTCTAGGGTATCGGGCACCTGGATCGCCAGGCTGCCGCCGGGCGCGAGCTTGGCGGCCAGCGCGGGCAGCAGGCGGTCGTGCTCGGGCAGCCACTGCAGCACGGCGTTGGCGAGGATCAGGTCGTACGGGCCCGGGTTATCCCAGGACTCGATGCCGGCGACTTCGAACTCCAGGTCCGGCAGGCGCTTGCGCGCGGCCTCGATCATGTCGGGCGAGCTGTCGAGGCCGGCCACGCTGGCGCCCGGGAAGCAGGCTGCCAGGACCTCGGTCGAATTGCCGGGGCCGCAGCCGATGTCCACCGCGCGGCGCGGCTCGCGCCCCGGCACGGCGGCCAGCAGGTCGCGTACCGGGCGGGTGCGTTCATTCTCGAATTTCACGTATTGCTTGGCTGACCAGGTCATTGCTGCTCCTTTGCAGGATCGGGGCCAGTGTCCGGTTCTGGTGTCCGGCTCTGGCGTTTTGGTGTTCGGTTGTTCAGTCCGGGCGGTCCGGGCGGTCCGGCGGGTTCGCGGCCGGCCCGCACGCCGAGGCCGGCAGGCGCGGCTCGCGCAAGGCCGCCCTGCCCCTGGCGGTCAGGTGCACGATGGCCTGCGCGCGCGGCAGGCCCGGGCGCAGGTCGAGCCCCACCAGGCCGGCCGCGGTGGCGTCTTCCCACGCGCTCAGCCGCGGACAGGATGTGCGCCAGGCGTCCATGGTGTCCTCGAAGGTGCGGGGGCCGGCCTCCACCCACGCGAGGAATTCCAGCAGATTGCCGGACCAGGCTGGCGCGACGACGCTTTCGCCCGGGTTGCTGTCTTGTTCCATCGCTGCGCTCCGCCGTCTCGCCTGACACGCCGACAGCATAGGCGCGAACTGCTATGATTTCCAATGCATCTTTAGTACAAACCCCATACCTTGAGAGTATTGCAATGATCGAACTGCGCCGGCTGCGGGCCTTCGTCGTCCTTGCCGAGGAAGGGCATGTCACCCGGGCCGCCGAGCGCCTGGGCATGCAGCAGCCGCCGCTGACACGCCTGCTGCGCGGGCTGGAGGAGGAACTGGGCGTGGTGCTGATGCGCCGCCTGCCGCGCGGCGTGCGGCCCACCGAGGCCGGGCTGGCGCTGCTGGAGGAAGCGCGCGCGGTGCTGGCACGCGCCGCGGGCGTGGCGGACGCGGTGCGCCGCGCGGCGGCCGGCGAACAGGGCCGGCTGGCGGTCGGCTTCACCAGCTCGGCCGCCCTGCATCCCTTCGTGCCCGCCGCGCTGCGCCGCTTCCGGGAGGCCGTGCCAGGCGTGGCCGTGACGCTGGAAGAAGCCGGCACCAGCGAACTGGTCGACGCGCTCCTGCATGAGCGGCTCGACGCGGCTTTCGTGCGCTCGCCGGTCGGCAGTACCGCCGGCCTGCTGCTCGACGCGGTGCTGGAGGAGCCGATGCTGGCCGCACTGCCCGCGGCGCATCCGCTCGCGGCGGATGCCACGCCGCTCCCGCTTGCGGCCCTCGCGCACGAGCCTTTCATCCTCTATCGCCGTCCGGCCGGACCCGGCTTGTACGACGCCATCCTGGGCGCATGCCGCGAAGCCGGCTTCAGCCCGCTGGTAGCGCAGGAAGCGCCGCGCCTGCCGGCCACGCTGAGCCTGGTCGCGGCGGGCCTCGGCGTGTCGGTGGTGCCGGCGTCGATGCGGCGGCTGGGCGGCGAGGACATTGTCTATCGCGCGCTGGCGGATCACCCGCCGCTGAGCGCGCCCCTGCACCTGGCCATGCGTGACGACGGCCTCTGCGCCGCGGCCGCGCGATTCCGCGCACTGGTGCGCGACATCGCCGGCGCGCAATGCGGCGACGACCCCAGGCCGCTCCCCCGCGCGGCGCCCAAACCCGGCATAATCGGCTGAAACTCCAGCGCGGGCCGACGCGATCATGAACCACCGGGTCATTCTCATCTGCGTCATCGGCGCGGCCGCCGCGGCCGCCCTGGTTGCCAGCGCCGCTCGTGCCGCGGATCCGCCCGCACCTGCCGGCACAATCGCCACTGCGCCCGGCTGACACGCCGGCGAGCGGGCCGCGCAGGCCTGAAGCGGAACAGCCGGCCCTGGTCATCGAGCAGCGCCCGCTGCCGCCGCAGCAACTGTTCCCGCCCACCTACGAAGAAGCCATGACCGCGCTCGTGCGCGCGCTCGACATCGATGCGCTGCTGGCTTCCGGGCTGAAACTGGCCTTTGCAAAGCTCCCCGCGAAGATCGGCCCGATACCGAAGGAGCGCTACGTGGAATGCACGCGCACCAAGCTTTCCGCGCAGATCATCGAGACCGCCGTCAGGCCCGCGCTCGATGCGGAGATCGGCGATGCCGACCTGGCGACCAGCCTGGCACGCCTGCTCAACTCGCCGGTCGGGCAGAAGACCAGGCAGGCCGCACTGGCGGGCCTGGCACTGCGCGACGCGGGCATCACGGGTGCGGACGCGCTCGAATTCAATCGGTATATGGAGAACGCCGCCCTGAAAGCCTTCCTGGAAAACGGCGGGCTGCGCCGCGTGAAGAATGCCGTTTCCCGGACGCTGGATGCGGAGGGCAAGCGCGCGGCCAACGCTTGCGCCAGGGAACTGGTGCCCTTGTACCGGCTGCGCAACGAGCGCTCGGCGTGAATGGTCGCGGCGGCCGAATGTCGCGGCGGGCAGAGGCACGCGCCGGCGGGCGGCCTCGTGAAATACCGTTACAGTTGTATCCCCCCCTGGGCTCGCGGCAGGACTAAAGTCAGGTCACGGCTATTGCATGACGAGGACAAAAAATGAAGCAAGGTTTCTGCTACGCGCTGGGTATCGGAGCGCTGGCCTGGGCGGTCTCCCAGCCTGCGCTGGCACGTGTCGATGTCGACCTGAACATCGGCGTGCCCGCGCCGGTGGTCGTGGCGCCGGCACCGGTCTATGTCCCGGCGCCGGTCTATGCGCCGCCCCCGGCCCCGGTCTACGGGCCGCCTCCGGGCTACGGGCCGCCGCCCGGCTATGGTCCGCCTCCGGCCGTGGCCTACCCGGCGCCGCCGGTGGTCTATGGACCGGCACCCGTGGTGGTCGCGCCGGGGCCCGCGATCGTGATCGGCTGGCACGGCGACAGGTACTGGGACGGTGGCCGCTGGTGGGCGCGCCGCGACTGGTACGCGTATCACCATCAGCACGGGTACCATCGCTGAGCGGGCCGCGCTGCTGTTGCGCTGTTGCGCTGTCACGACATCGGCACCTGGCCCAGGCAGCAAATCGTTAGTTCTTATTACAAAGAAAAACCGCCCCATGCAGGGCGGTTTTTCTGTTTGGGCAACACCTTGCCTCAAGGGATGCGGCCGCCAGGCGGCCGGCACCCTTGCCGGCATCCCGGACCTCACTCCACCTTGGCGGCGCCGAGGGTGAACTCACCATCGCGGTAGTCCACCGGCACCACGTCCTTGGCGGCAAACCGGCCTTCCAGGATGGCGCGCGCCACCGGATTCTCGATCTGCTGCTGGATCGCGCGCTTGAGCGGACGCGCGCCGAACACCGGGTCGTAGCCTGCGCTGGCGATCTTGGCGACCGCCGCCTCGCTGACTTCGAGCGCCATGTCCATGCGTGCCAGCCGTGCCCGCAGCCGTTCGAGCTGGATGCGTGCGATCGACTCGATATGCTGCTGGTCGAGCGAGTGGAACACCACCACCTCGTCGATCCGGTTGAGGAACTCGGGGCGGAAATGGGTCTTCACTTCCTGCCATACCGCGCCCTTGACCGCCTCGTGCGGCTCGCCGGACATCGCCTGGATGATCTGCGAACCGAGGTTCGAGGTCATCACGATCACGGTGTTCTTGAAGTCCACCGTGCGGCCCTGCCCGTCGGTCAGGCGGCCGTCGTCCAGCACCTGCAGCAGCACGTTGAAGACGTCCGGGTGGGCCTTCTCGACTTCGTCGAGCAGCACCACGCTGTACGGCTTGCGGCGCACCGCCTCGGTCAGGTAGCCGCCCTCTTCGTAGCCCACGTATCCCGGCGGCGCGCCGATCAGCCGGCTCACGCTGTGCTTCTCCATGAATTCGCTCATGTCGATGCGGATCAGGTGGTCCTGCGAATCGAACAGGAACTCCGCCAGCGCCTTGCACAGCTCGGTCTTGCCCACGCCGGTGGGGCCGAGGAACAGGAACGAGCCATAGGGCTTGTTCTCGTCGGCCAGGCCGGCACGCGAGCGGCGGATGGCGTCGGACACCAGGCGCACGGCCTCGTCCTGCCCCACCACGCGGCGGTGCAGGTAGTCCTCCATCTTGATCAGCTTCTCGCGCTCGCCCTGCATCATGCGCGAGACCGGGATGCCGGTCGCGCGGCTGACCACCTCGGCGATTTCCTCGGCGCCGACCTGCGTGCGCAGCAGCTTGTTGGGCTGCTTCTGCTCGCTGGCTTCGGCCACCGTGGCGGCCTTGAGCTTGCCTTCGAGCTCGGGCAGCTTGCCGTACTGCAGCTCGGCC
This sequence comes from Cupriavidus sp. 05T41, assembly GCF_056396525.1. NCBI lineage: Bacteria > Pseudomonadati > Pseudomonadota > Betaproteobacteria > Burkholderiales > Burkholderiaceae > Cupriavidus > Cupriavidus sp. 05T41. Next base: position 34,595 of record NZ_JBFTLQ010000021.1, on the reverse strand, counting down.
ACCTTGTCGAGCTTGCCTTCGCGCTGCAGGCGCGTGATCTCCAGGCGGATCTTGTCGATCTCTTCCTTGAGCGCGGCCGCGCCCTGGGCGGCACCCTTCTCGGCCTTCCAGATTTCCTCGAGATCGGCGTACTCCTTCTCCAGGCGCGTGATTTCCTGCTCGATCAGCTCGAGCCGCTTCTTCGAGGCCTCGTCGGTCTCCCGCTTGACGGCCTCGCGCTCGATCTTGAGCTGGATGGTGCGGCGCTCGAGCTTGTCCATCACCTCGGGCTTGGAGTCGATCTCCATCTTGATGCGCGCGCCGGCCTCGTCGATCAGGTCGATGGCCTTGTCCGGCAGGAAGCGGTCGGTGATGTAGCGGTGCGACAGCTCCGCCGCGGCGACGATGGCCGGGTCGGTGATCTCCACGCCGTGGTGCAGTTCGTACTTCTCCTGCAGCCCGCGCAGGATGGCGATGGTGGCCTCCACGCTCGGCTCGTCGACCAGCACCTTCTGGAAGCGGCGCTCCAGCGCGGCGTCCTTTTCGATGTACTTGCGATACTCGTCCAGCGTGGTGGCGCCGATGCAGTGCAGCTCGCCGCGCGCCAGCGCGGGCTTGAGCATATTGCCGGCGTCGATGGCGCCCTCGGCCTTGCCCGCGCCCACCATGGTATGGATCTCATCGATGAAGACGATGGTCTGGCCTTCGTCCTTGGCGATGTCCGACAGCACGGCCTTGAGGCGTTCCTCGAACTCGCCGCGGTACTTGGCGCCGGCCAGCAGGCCGGCCATGTCGAGCACCAGCACGCGCTTGTTCTTCAGGCTCTCGGGCACTTCGCCGTTGACGATGCGCTGGGCCAGGCCTTCCACGATGGCGGTCTTGCCCACGCCCGGCTCGCCGATCAGCACGGGATTGTTCTTGGTGCGGCGCTGCAGGATCTGGATGGCGCGGCGGATCTCGTCGTCGCGGCCGATGACCGGGTCGAGCTTGCCGATGCGGGCACGCTCGGTGAGGTCCACGGTGTACTTCTTGAGCGCTTCGCGCTGGGTTTCCGCATCGGCGCTGTTGACGGCATCGCCGCCGCGCACGGTCTCGATGGCGGATTCCAGCGACTTGCGCGACAGGCCGTTCTCGCGCGCGACGCGGCCGGCCTCGCCCTTGTCGTCGGCCACGGCGAGCAGGAACAGTTCGCTGGCGATGAACTGGTCGCCGCGCTTGATGGCTTCCTTCTCGGTCGCATTGAACAGCGCGTTGAGTTCGCGCCCAACCTGGACTTCGCTGTTGCCCTGGATCTGCGGCAGGCGCTTGATGGCGGCGTCGAGCGCGGTGGTCAGGCCATTCACGTTGACCCCGGCGCGCGCCAGCAGGCCGCGCGCGGCACCGTCATTCTGCGCCAGCAGGGCGCGCAAGACGTGCAGCGGATCGATGTATTGGTTGTCGTTGCCGATGGCCAGGCTTTGCGCATCTGCCAGCGCTTCCTGGAATCGGGTAGTCAGTTTGTCTAGTCGCATTTAGGATGCCCTCTTTCTCGGATGCGTGTCCTGATGCGGGAGGCGGGGCGGATGCGCCCCGGCCTGCCGATCCCCCTGGGGTCCGGACACTGGATGTCTTTCCGAAAGATAAGGCTCAGCGCCGACTTTTCAAGGGCCGGCGGCCCGTTTTTGGGGCACCGGGGTGTGGCGCGGGAGATACTCCGTCGCGCGTGCCCGGAGGGCCTCCTCAGGCTGCGACCGGCGCCCGCTTGTCCTCCAGGTTGCGCACCAGCACCAGCGCTTCGCCGGCCAGCACCACGCGACCGTCGTCGCCCGAGATCACAGTGGCCAGGTTGACCAGATCCTTGTCGCCGCGCAGGCGCACGATGCGCACCGAGGCGGTCAGCTGCTCGCCCAGCCGCGCCGGCGAGCGCAGCCGCAGCGACTGCTTCATCCAGCCGGTGCCCCGGCCCGGCAGGCGGGTGCCAAGCAGGTCGGAGAACATCCCGGCCAGCAATGGCAGCGGCACGATGGCGCCGCCGAAGCCCCGGCTGCGGGCAAACACCGGATCGGTGTAGAAGCGATTGCCGTCGTCGGTCAGGGATACGTACTCGTCGATATCCGCGGCACTGAAGGTACGTATCGCCGACGCCTCCTGGCCCATGCTGAGATGGTAGAGCGTGCCGTCGCCGGCGACGGCGGACTGTACGGCATCGTCCCCATCATGGCGCTGGGCCTCGGCCAGCGCGGCGGCCGTGGCGTCGACCAGCAGGACGGCGTCGCCCTGTGCCGTAACCTGCTCATCGGACTCGGGCGTGCGCGCACGCCCGCGCTGCACGCAGCGGATCTCGGTATCCAGGGCAATCCGGTCGCGCCCCGGCGTGTCGTCGAGCACCAGCACGGCCGCCACGCCGTCGCCGACGAAGGTGGGCCGCGGGAACATCAGCGTCTGCCCGATCGGCAGCACGGGACGCGGGTTGCTGCGCCGCATCTGGGCGCACAGCAACGAGAACAGCAGCATGCCGTGCGCCACCGTGGCGCCGAAATGCGTGGTGCTGGCGAACGCCGGGTCGCAGTGGATGGGATTGTCGTCGCGCGAGAGCCGGGCGAAGCGATCGAAGTCCTCCTGCGTCAGGATGCGCGGGCTGGATGCCTTCATCAGTTGGGTACCTCTACGGTGCCGCCGGTGACCGTGATCCGGTCGGCATTGGCCGGGACGGCGGCGAACGGCGGCAGATTGGTGGGCAGGATGGTGGGCGCGGGAGAGAGGGTGCCGCCACGCGCGACGGTGCGCACGACCTGCGACGGCGGCAGCGCAGTGCCGGCGGTGAGGTTGGCGTACACCGCATCCAGCGCACGGTTCAGGTAGACGTGCAGCGGGATGAAGCGGTTGTCATAGCCGGCCACCGCGCCGATGAAGCTATCGAAGTGCTGGCCGTTGGTCACCTCGATATAGGACAGCTTGCTGGCGCCGCCCTCCTGCAGGTTGTTGTAGCCAAGGTAGGGCCGCGAGGTGTGGTTGACCGGCAGCAAGGCGTCACTGCGGCCATGCACGATGATGGCCGGCTTGCCGTGCAGGTTGCCCGAGCGCAGCGTCTGCGCCAGGCCCGCCTGCAGCGCCTGGGACTGGGCATCGGCGCCGCTGAGCAGCCCGCGCAGGCAGCGCGCGCCGTCGAGGTTGGCGTCGGCCACGCCGTTGCCGGGCGACTTGGAATAGATGTCGCGCAGCGGGCCGCCCGGGTTGTTGTCGTTGATCAGTTGCACGCCGGCCGCGGGTGGCACGCCGTTGCCGGTCGCGTACAGGATATTGAGCACCTCGGGCGCGATGACCGCCGGCGTCAGCACCGCCGTGCCGGTGGCGGCGAAGCTCAAGCCGCACAGGCGGTCCGTCACGCTGGCCCGCGCAAGCGCATTGGCGAAGGTCACCGAAACCGCATTGGCCACTTCGAACAGGGCCAGCGAGGGATGGAGCACGTCCGACTCGGCCTCCCAGCCCGCGTCGTGCAGCGCCTGCAGCGCGTTGGCGGCCTGGGTGGCGGTGTCGGGGCCGGTGATGATGCCTGCGCTGACCAGCGACTGGCAGCGGTTGAGCGCCGGCTGGGCCAGCGCCACGGCAGGCAGGCCGTACAGGCTCACGGCCGGCGCGTTCACCAGTGCCACCGCCTGCGACGTGCACAGCTGCAGCAGGTTGGCCGTGGTGGTGTAGTCGTAGAGCGTGCGGCCCGACGCAAGGACCGGCGCGCCGCCGCGCGTGACGGTCACGCCAGTGACGGCGGGCAGGTTGAGGTTGGGCTCGCCCACGGCCACGCCGTCGATCAGGCCCTGGGTGTCCTGCTCGGCCGCCGCAATGGCTGCGCCGCCGCCGTTGGAGACGCTCGACGCGATCACCACCACCGTCTCAGGGGCGAACGAGCGCTCGCGCGTGCCGTCGGAGGCCACCGTGCCGAAGCGGTCGTTGAGCGCCCACAGGGCAAACTGCGCGGCCTGCAACGTGAAGGCGCCCCAGTCCTTTTCGGGATTGCGCTGCGAATGCGCATGCTTGAACGCCAGGCGGTGCGGCGCGAGCGCGTTGAACGCGGCCAGGGTGGTGGTCGGGAACGGCGCGGCGAACTGCGCATTGGCGCCGGCGGTGCTGCGCGGTGCGCGCGTGCCGTCGATCAGCGGCACGGTATCGGTATCCAGGTCGTGCGGTGCAGCACCGGTGCCTTTGTCGGTGTAGGCCACCGCGCAACCGCGCTTGAGCGCCCATTCGCCGGTGGAGATGGCGCCATAGACGCCGCGCGAGCCGGACGAGGTGGCGGTGATCAGGCAGGGCTTGGCGACGTTGAAGCTGTCGGGGATCTGCACCAGCATCGTGACGTTCTGCTTGCCGCTGCCGTCGTCCGAGAACGCCAGGTACTCGCGCCCCGCCACCTTGCCCTGGCTGGCGGTGACGTTGCCCTGGGCGTCCACGTTGGGGCCGTACAGCGAGCCGAAGCCGCCGCCCGTGGTGGTATCCACCAGCGCGCGGTAGTTGGTGTAGATGGCATAGCGGCGCAGTTCGACCGCAGTGGGCGCCGCCGGGTTCAGCGGCAACGGCGCGGTGGCCGATGCCAGGCCGTCCTTGCCGAGGCCGGCGGTCAGCAGGTCGTCGGTGTTGCCGTCGTAGCTCTTGATGGTCACCGTGCCGATATTGACCGGCTTGATATTGGGATTGCCGTTGCCGCTGTTGTTATTGTTGCCGCCACCGCACGCGGCCAGCAGAAGGCCGGCCGCGCCGGCCAGCGCGAGCCGCGCCCGCGTTGCGCTCCAGACTGGCCGAACGGTACCACCGATACTCACTGCAAACTCGCGCCACATATCGTGCCCCTTTTTGCATGCTTGCTTGATCGGATAACGCATTACGCCAACTGCTTTCCCAATACTGCAACCCCTTGCCGCGCGAGCCCCTGGCCGCTCAGGACGGCGCGAAGCGCGCGCGCAGCTTGTGCTTCTCCACCTTGCCGGACGGGGTGCGCGGCAGCGCCTCGATCAAGCGCACGTGCCGCGGCACCTTGTATCCGGCCAGCGTGGCGCGGCAATGCGCGAGCAGCGCCTCGGCATCGAGCGCCTGGCCGGGCCGGGCCACTACCAGCGCCATGCCGACCTCGCCCCAGCGCGCGTCCGGCACGCCGATGACAGCGGCCTCGGCCACCGCGGCGAGCTGGAACAGCGCGTTCTCCACTTCGGCAGGATAGACGTTCTCCCCGCCGGAGATAAACATGTCCTTGGCGCGGTCGATGATGTAGTAGTCGCCCTCTTCATCCATATAGGCGATGTCGCCCGAGTACAGCCAGCCGTCGCGGATGGCGGCAGCCGTGGCCTGCGGCAGGTTCCAGTAGCCGGGTGTGACGCCGGGGCCCTTGATCAGCAGCTCGCCGCGTTCGCCGGGCGCCACGTCGTAGCCGAGCGGGTCCACCACGCGCGTGAGCATCGAGCCTACCGGCTTGCCGATGGTGCCGATCTTGCGGCGCGCGGTGGCCTCGTCGCAGACGAATACGGTGGGCCCGGTCTCGGTCATGCCGAAGCCGAAGCAGATCGTCACGCCCTTGGCGAGGTAGGCCTCCAGCAGCGGGCGCGGCACCGGCGAGCCGCCGGCGGACATATTGCGCACGCGCGAGAAATCCGCCGCGGCGAAGCCCGCGTGCTGGCTCAGGAAGAGGTAGACCGCGGGCACCGCGAAGAACATCGTGATGCCCGCCCCCGCGTGCGTGCCGGCGGCCGCATCGAGCTTGCGCAGGGTCACCGCGGCATCGAACTGCCGCATGATGTGCACGGTGCCGCCGGCATGCAGCACCGGGTTGGCGTAGAGGTTGAGCCCGCCGGTGTGGAAGAACGGCAGCACGTTCAGGAACACGTCGTCGCGCGTGATCTTGTTGGCCAGCATGGCGTTCACGGCATTGAAGAAAACCATGCCGTAGGTCTGGATCACGCCCTTGGGCCGGCCGGTGGTGCCGGAGGTGTAGAGCAGGTGCCAGATTTCGTGTTCGTCGCGGCAGGGCATCTCGATGACGCGGCCGGACGCGCGCGCCAGCACCGTCTCGTACTCGGTCCAACCGCCGGGCACGTCCGCGCTTTCGTCGTCGGCCATATGCAGCACGGCGCGCAGCGGCATGGCGCGGCTCAGGGCGATGGCGGTGGCGAGAAAGCCGTCGCCGGCGACCAGCACCTCGGGCGAACAATCCTCCAGGATGGGCAGCAGCTCGGCCTCGGGCAGGCGCCAGTTCAGGCAGACCATCACCATGCCCGCCTTGGCGCAGCCATACAGCATTTCGAGGTAATCCGAGCTGTTGTGCGCCAGCACCGCCACGCGGGCGCCGGGCGCCAGCCGCAGATGCTCGCCGAGATACTCGGCAAAGCGGCTGGCGCGCTCGTCGAACCGGCGGTACGTCACCGTGCGGCCGCTCTGCACGTCGACCAGCGCGATCTTGTCCGGGGTGTGCCGGGCGTTCTTGTGCAGCCAGTCGACGACGTACATGTGCAGGGTCTCCCGTTGTCTTTTATCTTGCGCGCAGTACCAGTCTAGGAGGCTACCTCGTGTTCGGCCCGGTCGCCGCGCAGGCGGCCGACGATGCCCTGCGGGAAGTAATACACGCTGAGGATGAACAGCAGCCCCAGCCACAGCAGCCAGCGATCCGGGTGCAACAGGCCGGACAGCAGCGGGATCGCCGCGGTGCCGTCGCTGGCCAGCTTCATCACGTCCTGCAGGTAGGTCTGCGCCACCAGGAACAGCGTGGTGCCGATGATAGCGCCGTACAGCGTGCCCATGCCACCGATCACCACGATCAGCAGGATATCCACCATGATCTCGAACGACAGCGAGGTGTCCGGACCGTTGTAGCGCAGCCAGAGCGCCATCAGCACGCCGGCCAGCGTGGCGAAGGCGGCCGACAGCACGGTGGATACGGTGCGGTAGACCACGGTGCGGTAGCCGATCGCCTCGGCCCGGAAGTCGTTTTCGCGGATGGCCTGCAGCACGCGCCCGAACGGCGAGTTCACCACGCGCAGCAGCAACAGGAACAAGGCCAGCGCGCCGGCGAACACGAAGTAGTAGGAGAACAGCTTGCCGTTGAGCGGCACGCCGAACCACTCGGCGTCTCCCAGCGTGAAGCCCGGCGTGAAGATCTCGGGCACCTTGAAGGTGATGCCGTCCTCGCCGCCGGTCCACTCGGACAGCTGCGATACCAGCGTGGCAAAGGCGGTGGCCACGGCCAGCGTGATCATGGCGAAGAAGATCGCCCTCACCCGCAGCGAGAACAGCCCGATCAGGAAAGCCAGCGCCATCGACACCAGCAGCGCGCCCACGGTGCCGAGCGCCAGCGCGCCCCAGCCCGGCTCGAGCCGCGACATGGCGATCGCCACGCCGTAGCCGCCGATGCCGAAGAACATGGTGTGGGCGAAGGAGACGATGCCGGTATAGCCGAGCAGCAGGTCGTAGCTGGCCACCAGCACCACGAAGACACAGATCTTGGCCGCCATGTTGAGCGCGCGCGCGCCGGGGAACAGGAACGGCGCGCAGGCCAGCGCTAGCAGCATCGCCACCAGGATGACGGTCAGCACGCGGCTGCGCGGCAGGTCGCCGGAAAGGAGTCGGGTCATCGCATTTTCCTCGGGGCTCAGCGCCTGGCTACCGGATACAGTCCCTGCGGACGCCACAGCAGGATCATCACCATCAGCAGGATGTTGGAGAACAGCGCCAGCTTGGGGAACAGAAAACCAGTGTAGTTGGCCATCAGCCCCACCAGCAATGCGCCGACGAAACAGCCGGTGGTCGAGCCGAGCCCGCCGATGATGATGACGATGAAGATCAGCACGTTGACCTGCGCGCCGATCGACGCCGTGATGTTCTGCTGGTACAGCCCCCACAGCACGCCGCCCATGCCGGCCAGGCCGGCACCGACCACGAACACGCCGATGAACAGCAGGCGGATGCGGTAGCCGAGCGACTCCACCATCTCGCGGTTCTCCACGCCCGCGCGGATCAGCAGGCCGATGCGCGTGCGGTTGAGCACCAGCAGCATGGCGATGAAGACCGCCAGGCCGAGCACCACTGCGATCAGGCGATATTTCTCGATGGCGGCGTCGCCCAGCAGCACCGCGCCGCGGAAGGTGGTGGGCACCTGCAGCGCGATGGTCTCCGCGCCCCAGATGGCCTTGATCAGCTGCTCGGCCACGATCATGCCGCCCATGGTGATCAGGATCTGCTTGAGATGCTGCCCGTACACCGGACGCACTACCACGCGCTCGAACAGGAAGCCGACAATGCCCGCCGCGACCATCGCCGCCACGATGGCCAGGCCGAACACCGCAAGATTGAGCGCCAGGCTGTCGGCCTCGACCCAGCCGCCCAGCGGCAGCAACACCGATGCCGCCACATAGGCGCCGAGCGCGATGAAGGCGCCGTGGCCGAAGTTGAGCACGTCCATCAGGCCGAACACCAGCGTCAGGCCGGACGACACCACGAACACGATCATGCCCATGGCCAGGCCGGCGATGGTCAGCGTCAGCCAGGTCGAGCCGCTGCCCACCAGGGGATAGGCCAGCAGCATCAGCAGCGGCGCCAGCGCCAGCGGGGTCCAGTCGAGGCGGACCTTGGGCAGGTCCGCCGGCGCGGCCGGCGTGGTGGGTAAGGTGCTTGTACTCGCCATTGTCTCGGTCCCGATCTCTACGTTCTGGCATGAAGCCGGCAATGGGCCGCCGCCTCTCACGCTGCTATTGTCCGCGCCCCGCTTGAAGTGCCCCGCTTGACACGGTTGCTCTCCCCTGCCCCGCTCCCGCAGGCGGGAGCGCGGACAGGAAAAGCCTACTGATGCGCCGCCAGCGACAAGCCCAGCAGGCGTTGCTGCAGCGCATCGTCATCCGCCAGCGCCGCCATGCTGCCGGTGTGCACCACGCGGCCGTCGTCCATCACCGCCACCGTATCGCCCACCGACTTGGCCATGTGGAAGTTCTGCTCCACCAGCAGGATCGAGACGTCGGTCTGCTTGAGCTCGCGGAACACCGTGATCATGTTCTGGATGATGGCCGGCGCCAGGCCCTTGGTGGGCTCGTCGACGATCAGCAGCTTGCGCGGCTCGATGATCGCGCGCGCCACCGACAGCATCTGCTTCTGGCCGCCGGAGAGCACGCCGGCGCGCTGGTGCCAGAAGATCTTCAGCGCCGGAAACATGCGGAACACCCATTCCAGGCGTTGCGTGTCGATGGCGCCGCTGCGCGCGGCCAGGCGCATGTTTTCCGCCACGGTCAGTTCGGCGAACACGCTCATGTTTTCCGGCACGTAGGCAATGCCGGCCTGCGCCACGCGCGGGGTGCCCCGGCGCGTGATGTCGGCGCCGTCGAAATCGATGCGCCCCTCGCCGGCCTGCCACAGGTTCATGATGGTGCGCAGCGTGGTGGTCTTGCCGGCGCCGTTGCGTCCCAGCAGCATGGTCACGCCGCCGCGCGGCACCGCGAAGCTCACGCCGTGCAGGATGTGGTACGGGCCGATATGCGTGTGTACGCCATCCAGGCTCAGGATGGGAGATGCCGCCTGCTCAGCCATGGCTGCCCTCCTGCGCGGGTGCCATCTCGTCGCCCTGCGCGCCGGCGATGCCGAGATAGGCCTGCTGCACGATCGGCGAGGCGATCACCTCGGCAGGGTCGCCGTCGGCCATCAGGTTGCCGTTGTGCAGCACGATGATGCGGTCGGCCAGCGAACGCACCACGTCCATCTTGTGTTCCACCAGCAGCACGGTCTTGCTCCTGTCGCGCCGGATCTCCTGGATCAGGTCGAGGATCACCGGCACCTCGTCCACGCTCATGCCGGCGGTGGGTTCGTCGAACATGAAGATGCGCGGCTGCAATGCCAGCAGGATGCCCACTTCGAGCTTGCGCTGGTCGCCGTGCGGCAGCGAGGCCACCGGCACATGGCGCTTGTCGGCCATGGCCACGCGCTCCAGGCAGGACTCGGCCTCTGCACGCACGGCGCGGTTGCCGCTCCACACCGACCACAGGTCCAGCCCCACGCGCTGGCGCGCCTGTACCGCCAGCCGCACGTTCTCGAACACCGACAGGTTCGGGAACAGGCTGGTCAGCTGGAAGGCGCGGCCGATGCCGCGCCGTGCCTTGTGCGGCACCGGCAGGCGGGTCACGTCCTCGCCACCCAGCAGGATCTGGCCGGCGCTGGGCGGCAGTTGCCCGGAGATCAGGTTGAAGTACGTGGTCTTGCCCGCGCCATTGGGACCGACGATGCAGGTCAGCTCGCCGGGGCGGAATGCGCATGACACCGCATTCACGGCCACATGGCCGCCAAAGCGGATGGTGAGGTCGCGCGTCTCCAGCGCGGGCGGCCCTGCCGCCGCGCGCTGCAGCGCTGCCGAAGTGCCGGCGGAAATGGCGCCCACCGTCATCACCGCTTGTTGCGGACCGGCACGCTCATCTCCTCGGGCTTGATCTCGCGGACCAGCTCGGGCACGCCCCACGCGAACGCCGGATCGACCTTGATCTTGAAGTGATACATGGACTGCAGGGCCTGGTGGTCCTCCTTGCGGAAGGTCATCTTCCCCTTGGGCGTCTCGAACGACATTCCCTCCATCGCACCGATCAGCTTTTCCGTACCGGTGTCGCCGTTGGTCTTCTTGAGCGCCTCGACCAGCGCGATGCCGGCCGCCATGCCGCCTGCGGTGAAGAAGTCGGGCGGGGTCTTGAACTTGCTGTAGTGGTTGGAGACCAGCCACTCGTTGGCCTTGTTCTTGGGAATGCCGAAGTAGTAGTAGGTCGCGCCTTCCATGCCCGGGAAGTTCTTGTAGCTGGTCATGGCCGGCAGGATGTTGCCGCCGGTGGCGATCTCGATGCCGTAGCGCTTGGGATCGAGGTCGGCGATCTTGAACGGGTTGCCGGCACCGGCCCAGATGATGAAGATGACCTTGCGGCCCGGCTTGTCCTTGAGCGAGTCGAACAGGCGCTGCGCGCCGGCGGTGAAGTCCGTGGTGTTGGTGGGCAGGTATTCCTCGTGGACGATCTTGGCGTTCTTGAGCGCGCCCTTGAAGGCCTTCACGCCGTCGCGGCCGAAGGCGTAGTCCTGTGCCAGCGTGGCGATCTGCACGCCGGGCTTGTCCAGCGCCACCGCGTTGGAGATGGCGTCCTGCGAGGAATTGCGGCCGGTGCGGAAGATATAGCGGTTCCACTTCTCGCCGGTGATCGAATCCGCCACGGCGGGCTCGACCAGCAGGATCTTCTTGTACTCCTCGGCCACCGGCAGCATCGCCAGCGCCGTGCCCGAGGAGGTCGGGCCGACGGCGATGTCGGCGCGGTCGTCGCTATAGGCGGCGGCCAGCTGCGCCTTGGCCACGTCGGGCTTGCCCTGGGTGTCCTTCTCCAGCACCACCAGCTTGTTGCCATTGACCGCCATGGTGCCGTTGGTGGCGTACTCCAGGCCCATCATCAGCCCGGTCTGGGTCTGCTTGGCATAAGCTTCGAGCGCGCCGGTCTTGTCGTAGACGTGGGCGATGCGGATGTCCTTGGCCTGGACGCCGACGGCGGCCAGCAGGCCGGCCAGGGCGAGCGCGCCGGCGGCTTGGTGCTTGCGTTGCATTCCTGTCTCCTCTTTGGATGTTTCTTCTTGTTGCTGGTGCGGATCGGGCTGCCGACCGACGATCGGCGACGGTATTGCCTGACGTTACAGCTTGTTCTTCTGCTTCTTGCCTTGCGGTGCTTTCAGCTTGTTGCTTGCTGCTTGCTGCATTCCTGCGCGCGTGCCGCTCAGCACGGGGTCGTGGCACCGAGGAAGCGGCGCATGCCGGCCGCGGCCTCGGCGCTGGCGATCTGCGCCACGAAGGCCGCGCGCTCGCGCTCCAGGCCGTGCGCCAGCGCCTCCGGGTCCCAGCGCAGCAGCGCGCGCGTGTGCGCCACGCTGCCGGCGACCTTGTCCTTCAGTGCGGCCGCCAGCGACAGCGCGCAGGCCTCGGCCTGGCCACCAGGCGCCAGGTGCGTCGCGATGCCGAGCGCCGCGGCCTGGCTGGCGGTCAGCGTGGTGTTCTCGAGCTGGATCGCACGCGCCCGGGCGTGGCCGATCATCTGCGGCAGCATCGCCGTCCAGCCGCCGTCGGGACTGAAGCCCACCACGGTGTAGTACGGCGCGATGCGCGCGCCCTCGCCGAGCACCGTCATGTCGCAGGCCAGCGCCAGGCCCAGCGCGCCGCCGGTGAGCCAGCCCTCCACTGCCGCGATGACCGGGCAGCGCAACGCCGCCAGGCGCAGGATGCACGTATTGAGCAAACCCAGCAGGCGCTGGGCGTAGGCCTCGAGCGCCGTGCGCTGCGCCGCATGGGCGGCGAAGGCGGCCACGTCGCCGCCCGTGGAAAACGAGCGGCCGGCATGCCCCAGCACCACCGCGCGGACATCGGCATCGGCCTCCACGCGCTCAAGCGCGGCCAGCAATTGCTCCAGCAACTCCGGCACCAGGCTGTTGTGGCGGACGGCGCGGTTGAGCCGCACCACGGCCGTGCCGCCGACGCGCTCGACCAGCACCAGCGCGCTCATCGCGCCTCCAGGCCGTGGGAAATCATGTCGAAGGCGGTATCGACCACCTTGTCCATCGACGCCGGACGTTTCCACAGCGCGTAGCGCATGCCGAGGAAGTTGCTGATGCCGATCAGGCACCAGGCGCGCACCTCGGCATCGCCCGGCGAGATCTGGCCCTGCTCTTCGGCCTTGCCCAGGCGCCGGCTGTAGACGTCGGCGAAAACCTGGAAATAGCTGCTGTAGATGGTTTCGTCCACCGAATAGGAATCCAGCACGATGCGGTACAGGTTCTTGTGGCGCGAGACGAAGGAGAGAAAGGCCTTGAGGCCGAGCCGCTCGGCTTCGATCTGCGTCTGCGCCGGCCCGACGTGCTTGCGCAGGTGGGCGCGCACCAGTTCCAGCATGTGCTGCACTAGCGCCCGGAAGATGTCTTCCTTGTCCTTGAAGTAGAGGTAGAAGGTGCCCATCGCCACCTCGGCCTCCTGCGTGATCTCGGAGATCGACGCCACGTAGTAGCCCTTCTCCCCGAACACCTTCTCGGCGGCGCGCAGCAGCGCCTCGCGGGTCTTCTGGCCGCGCGCGGTCTTGGGCTGGCTTGCGCCGGATTCGGTCAGGGACATCAGAGCTCCGGGATCATGAAACATGATAGCTGATTCATGTTTCATGATATAAACGTGGCAATCCGAATGTCAATACATCGCTTTCCCGAAGCCAGAGCCTGCCACGGCCGCGGGTTCGAGACAAGCCAGCTCAACGACCGGGAACTCGCCCTTGGATGATTCGCGCACGGCGTTGCTCGCCCATCCTGCCGCATCGGCCCCGCCCGACTTCGACGTCCATCCGGCCCGCGGCGGCCTGCCGGGCTGGCGGGAGGCGGGCAACGGCCCGGCGCTGCTGCTGCTGCACGGCTGGTCGCTGTCGGGCGAAGCCTTCGACGGCCAGCGCGCGCTGGCGCAGGCGGGCCTGCGGGTGATCGCGCCGGACCACGCCGGACATGGCCTGTCTGCTGCGCTGCCGCAAGCAGCCCGGGCCACGGTGGCGCGGCTGGCGGCGGACGTGGCGGCGCTGGTCCGCCACCTGGGCCTGCGCGAGGTGACGGTGGCGGGATGGTCGATGGGTGCGATGGCGGCGTGGGAGTTGCTGCGCAGCCATGCCGCGCTGCCGCTGGCGGCGGTCGGCGCCATCGATATGACGCCGTGCCTGGTAACGGGCCCGGACTGGCAGCACGGCCTGCACGGGCGCTACGACACGACCCTGGCCGCGCAGATGGCCGCGCGCGTGCGGCAGGACTGGCCCGCGACGGCCGCTTTGGTGCGAGATGGACTGTGGGCAGCGGGCAGCCAGCCCGATCTGGCGCGGGCCACCTGGCTGGAGGCCGTCATGGGGCAATGCGCACCGCAAGCGCTGGCCTCATTGTGGGAGGACATGGCCCGCAGGGACTACCGGCAGACCCTGGCGCAGACCGGCGTGCCGCTGTTCCACCTGTATGGAGAGCGCAGCCGCCTCTATGCGCCGGCCGTCGGCCAGGCCACGCAGGCCCTGCAACCGGCCGCGCGGCTGGCCATCGTGCCGGGGACGGGCCATGCGCCGCATATGGAGCGGCCGGAAGCATTCAACACGGCCCTGCTGGCGATGCTGTCCGGCGCGGCCGCAGGCTGGCGCCCGTGACGATGCGCCGGCAGGACGCTCAGGCCAGCAGGCGGTAGGTCCACAGGCCAAGCACGGTCAGCGCCAGCGAGCCGCCGAGGTGCAGCAGCAGATGTACCACGGCCCAGCCATAGTCGCCGGCCATCAGGTTGGCCACGACCTCGCTGGAGAAGGTGGAGAAGGTGGTCAGTCCGCCGAGAAAACCGGTCACTGCCAGCAGCCGCCATTCGGCCGGCAGTCCGGCATGCGAATCGAAAAATCCCACGGCAAGGCCGATCAGGTAGCCGCCCACCAGGTTGGCGGCCAGCGTGCCGTAGGGCAGCGCGGGGTTGACCGCATTCCACATGACCGAGAACAGCCAGCGCAGCCACGCGCCCGCCGCGGCGCCGACACCCACCGCGACAAATCCGAGCGGGCCCATCAGTTCCCGGCTTCCTGATCTTGCCGCTGCGCGTCGGGCGCGCCGGTGGCCGCCTCCCCGCTGGCATTGAGCGAGCGAATGCCCCAGCGCTGCAATGCAGCCTCGTCGGTGACCCGCGCGTCGACCCAGCGCGCGCCCTCCGGGGTCTGCTCCTTCTTCCAGAACGGCGCCTCGGACTTGAGGTAGTCCATGATGAATTCGCAGGCGGCGAAGGCGTTGCCGCGGTGCGCCGAGGCCACCGCCACCAGCACGATCTGGTCCAGCGGCAGTAAGGGCCCGACCCGGTGCACGATGGTGACGCCGAGCAGCGCCCAGCGCTCCCGGGCCACCGCCTCGATGCGGGCCAGCGCCTTCTCGGTCATGCCCGGATAGTGCTCCAGCTCCATCGCGCTGACCGCAGCGCCGTCGCTGACATCGCGCACCGTGCCGATGAAGCTGGCCACCGCGCCCACGCCCGGCTGGTCCTGGCGCAATGCCGCCACCTCGGCGCCCAGGTCGAAATCCTCGCGCTGTACCTTGACGCTCATCTCAGCCTCCCGTGACCGGCGGAAAGAAGGCCACTTCGCAGCCTTCGGCCAGCACGCTGCCAGGACTCGCCACGTCGTGGTCAACCGCCATGCGCAGCGCACGGCCTTCCGCCAGCACCTCGGCCCAGGCGCCGCCGCGCTGGCCGAGCCATTGGCGCAACTCGCCCACGGTGGCCACCGTGGCTGGTACTTCGACACGTTCCTGCCCCAGGCCCAGTTGCTCGCGCACGCTGGCAAAGAAGCGCAGTTCGATCTTCATGGCAGCCGCTCTCCTCAACCCACCAGTCCATCGAAGGCGATGTACTGCACGGTGTCGCCGCGCGCGATCGACTGGCCCGGCGGGTTGTCGACCAGGCCGTCGCCCCACACGGTGGAGGTCAGCACGCCCGAACTCTGGTTGGCGAACATCTCCAGCCCGCCGGCCTGGTTGATGCGCACGCGCAGGAATTCGTTGCGGCGGTCGCCCTTGGGCAGGTCGAAATCCGCGCGCAGCAGCAGGCGGCGCGGCATCACGTCCTGCACGCCCTGCAAGCGCAGGATGAAGGGACGCACGAACAGCAGGAAGGTCACGAAGCTGGACACCGGGTTGCCCGGCAGGCCCAGGAAGTAGACCGGGGCCTGCCCGTCGCGCGCGACCTCGCCAAAGGCCAGCGGCTTGCCCGGCTTGATGGCGATCTGCCACAGGTTGAGGCGCCCTTCGGCTTCCACCGCCGGCTTGATATGGTCTTCCTCGCCCACCGAGACGCCGCCCGACGTGATGATCAGGTCATGCCCGGCTGCGGCGCGCCGCAGCGTGTCGCGCGTGGCGGCCAGGGTGTCGGGCACGATGCCGAAATCGCTGACCTCGCAGCCGAGTTTTTCCAGCAGGCCGCGCAGCGTGAAACGGTTGGAGTTATAGATGGCGCCCGGCTTGAGCGGCTCGCCGGGCATGGCGAGCTCGTCGCCGGTGAAGAAGACGGCGACCTTGACGCGCCGCACCACGTCGAGTTCGGCCTGCCCCACCGAGGCCGCCAGGCCCAGCGCCTGCGGCGTCAGCCGCGTGCCGGCCGGCAGGATCACGCTGCCCGAGCGGATATCCTCGCCGGCGCGGCGTATCCATTCGCCGGGTTGCGGCGCATGGTTGACGATCACCTCGTCGCCCTCCGCCACGCATTGCTCCTGCATGACCACGGCGTCGGCACCCGGCGGGATCAGGCCGCCGGTGAAGATGCGCGCGGCGGTTCCGGCAGCCAGCGCCGTGCCGACATGGCCCGCGGGAATGCGCTGCGCCACGCGCAGGCGCGCCCCGGGCGCCGCCACGTCGGCGCTGCGCACGGCGTAGCCGTCCATCGAGGTGTTGTCCGCCGGGGGCACGTCCAGCGAGCTCGCCACGGGCGTGGCCAGCACGCGGCCATTGGCGTCCAGCGTGGCGATACGCTCGGCTTGCGCGAGCGGCGTGGCGCCGGCCAGCAGGGCTTCGAGGGCCTGGGCCATGGTCAGCATGGGGGGACGGGCTTGCGCGGCGGCTTGGGTCATGACGAAAGCGGTTAGGTGGGACGGCAACCCCACGGTCGCCCATGGGAAACGGCCCGCGTACCGCCCCCGGTACATGCGGGGCGATGCGCGGGCCGTGCGGTTCAGCTCGGCAGATCCGATTGTAGCGAGTTGCCGCCGCCCCGGCCAACGGGCCGGCGGCGGCATGGTCTTTACAAGCCGGTATGGCCGGCGATGAAGGCCTTGATCTTGCCGGCGTCGGCCGGCATGACCTCGAAACGCTGGGGCAGCTTTTCGATGCCGTCGAAGCTGGCCGGCCGCTCCGGCTCGTGGCCGAGCGCCTCGCGGATGGTGTCGGCGAACTTGGCCGGCAGCGCGGTTTCCAGCACGACCATCGGCACGCCGGGGGTGAGGTGCTCGCGCGCGACCTTGACGCCGTCGGCGGTGTGCGTATCGATGGTGATGCCGTAGCGTCCGGACAGGTCGCGGATGGTGGCGACGCGGTCCTCGTGGGTGCTGCGGCCCGAGACGAAGCCGAAGGCGCGGATGCGGTCGAATTCCGGCGTGCCGGCCAGGTCGAAGCCGCCCCTGGTGTCCACATCGCGGAACATCTCGGCCAGCTTGCCGGCATCGCGGCCGAGCAGGTCGAACACGAAGCGCTCGAAGTTCGAGGCCTTCGAGATGTCCATGCTCGGGCTGGAGGTGTGATACGTCTCGGCCGACTTGCGCACGCGGTAGGTGCCGGTGCGGAAGAACTCGTCGAGCACGTCGTTCTCGTTGGTGGCCACCACCAGCTTGTCGATCGGCAGGCCCATCATGCGCGCGATATGGCCGGCGCAGACATTGCCGAAATTGCCCGATGGCACGCAGAAGGAGACCTTCTGGCCCGGGCCGTCGGTGGCCAGCAGCCAGCCCTTGAAGTAGTACACCACCTGGGCCACCACGCGCGCCCAGTTGATCGAGTTGACCGTGCCGATCTTCTGGCGGGCCTTGTAGTCCAGGTCGTTCGACACGGCCTTGACGATGTCCTGGCAATCGTCGAACACGCCTTCGACCGCCAGGTTGAAGATGTTCGGGTCCTGCAGGCTGAACATCTGCGCGGTCTGGAACGCGCTCATCTTGCGGTGCGGGCTGAGCATGAACACCCGGATGCCTTGCTTGCCGCGCATCGCGTACTCGGCGGCGCTGCCGGTATCGCCGGAGGTGGCGCCGAGGATGTTCAGCTCCTGCCCGGCACGCGCAAGCGCGTACTCGAACAGGTTGCCGAGCAGCTGCATGGCCATGTCCTTGAAGGCCAGCGTGGGGCCGTTGGACAGGCCCAGCAGCTGCAGGGGAGTACCGCCCTCCTCACCCAGCGTGCGCAGCGGGGTGATGTCCGCGGTGTTGTCGCCGGGGCGGGCATTGCAGTACACCTCGGCGGTGTAGGTCTTGCGCGTGAGTGCGCGCAGGTCCTCGGCCGGGATGTCGTCGCAGAACTTCGACAGGACTTCGAAGGCGAGATCGGCGTACGACAGCTTGCGCCAGGCTTCGAGCTCGTCGGTGGTGACCTGCGGGTATTCCTGCGGCAGGTACAGGCCGCCGTCCGGCGCCAGGCCGCCCAGCAGGATCTCGGAGAAGGTTTGCGGCATCTCGTGGCCGCGCGTCGACTGGTATTTCATCGCTCGCTCAGTTCAGTTCTTCCATGCGCAGGCGCGTGACCGCGGACAGCACGGTGGGGAGTGCCTCGATCTTGGCGATGGCGGCATTGACCTGCTTCTCGCGCGTGAGGTGCGACAGCATGATGATGTCGGTCTGCGGCTCGCCCTCGCGCGATTCCTTCTGCAGCATGGCATCGATGGAGATGCCGGCGTCGGCCAGGATGCGGGTGATGTCGGCCAGCACGCCGGTCTCGTCCGCCACGCGCATGCGCAGGTAGTACGAGCTGGTGACTTCCTCGATCGGCAGCACCGGCACGCTGGAGAGTTCGTCCGGCTGGAACGCCAGGTGCGGCACGCGGTGCTCGGGGTCGGCGGTGTGCAGGCGGGTCACGTCGACCAGGTCGGCGATCACGGCCGAAGCGGTCGGCTCGGCGCCGGCGCCCTTGCCGTAGTACAGCGTGGCGCCGACGGCGTCGCCCTGCACCAGCACGGCGTTCATGGCGCCTTCCACATTGGCGATCAGGCGCTTGGTCGGCACCAGGGTCGGGTGCACGCGCAGCTCGATGCCGTTTTCGCGGCGGCGCGTCAGGCCCAGCAGCTTGATGCGGTAGCCCAGCTCTTCGGCATAGCGGATATCCACGGCCGACAGCTTGGTGATGCCTTCCACATAGGCCTTGTCGAACTGCACCGGCATGCCGAAGGCGATCGAGCTCATCAGCGTGATCTTGTGGGCGGCGTCGATGCCTTCGATGTCGAAGGTGGGATCGGCCTCGGCATAGCCCAGCGCCTGGGCTTGCTTGAGCACGGTGTCGAAGTCCAGGCCCTTGTCGCGCATCTCCGACAGGATGAAGTTGGTGGTGCCGTTGATGATGCCGGCGATCCACTCGATGCGGTTGGCGGTCAGGCCTTCGCGCAGCGCCTTGATGATGGGGATGCCGCCGGCCACCGCGGCTTCGAAGGCCACGATCACGCCCTTCTTGCGCGCGGCCTCGAAGATCTCGTTGCCGTGCACGGCCAGCAGCGCCTTGTTGGCGGTGACCACGTGCTTGCCGTTCTCGATGGCCTTGAGCACCAGCTCGCGCGCGATGCCGTAGCCGCCGATCAGTTCGATGACGATGTCGATCTCGGGACGGGTGACGACCTGGTGCGCGTCGGCCACCACCTCGACCTGCCCACCGGTCAGCTCGCGGGCGCGTTCGGTGTTGAGGTCGGCGACCATGGCGATCTCGATGCCGCGTCCTGCGCGGCGGCGGATTTCTTCCTGGTTGCGCTGCAACACGTTGAACGTGCCGCTACCGACGGTACCGATGCCAAGCAGGCCTACTTTGATGGGATTCATGGACGATCTGACTCAGAGTTGCGGAAAAATGAATTGCGCCGCGCGCCGGCTCAGGCCGCGAGGCCGTGGCGCTTGCGGTATGCCTCCAGGAAGCGGCCTACGCGGCCGATGGCCTCGCGCAGGTCTTCCTCGTGCGGCAGGAAAACGATCCGGAAGTGGTCCGGCTTGTCCCAGTTGAAGCCCGTGCCCTGTACCAGCAGCACCTTGGATTCCTGCAGCAGTTCGTAGATGAACTCCTGGTCGTCCTGGATCGGATACATCGACAGGTCGAGCTTCGGGAACAGGTATAGCGCGGCCTTGGGCTTGACGCAGGTGACACCCGGGATCTGCGTGATCAGCTCGTGCGCCAGGTCGCGCTGGCGGCGCAGGCGGCCGCCTTCGGCCACCAGGTCGTTGATGCTCTGGTAGCCGCCCAGCGCGGTCTGGATGGCCCACTGGCCGGGCACGTTGGCGCACAGGCGCATCGAGGACAGCATGTTGAGCCCCTCGATATAGTCCAGCGCCGGACGCTTGTCGCCCGACACGATCATCCAGCCGGCACGGTAGCCGCAGGAGCGGTAGTTCTTGGACAGGCCGTTGAAGGTCACCGTCAGCACGTCGGTCGACAAGGCGGCGATCGACGTGTGGGTGTGCCCGTCGTAGAGTACCTTGTCGTAGATCTCGTCGGCGAAGATGATCAGGCCGTGCTCGCGCGCGATCGTCACGATGCTCTTGAGCAGTTCGTCCGAATACAGCGCCCCGGTGGGGTTGTTCGGGTTGATGACGACAATGGCCTTGGTATTGGGCGTGATCTTGGCGCGGATGTCGTCGAGGTCGGGCATCCACTCGTTGGCCTCGTCGCATACGTAGTGGACCGGGGTACCGCCCGAGAGGCTCACCGCGGCGGTCCACAGCGGATAATCCGGCGCCGGCACCAGCACTTCGTCGCCGCTGTTGAGCAGCGCGTTCATCGACATCACGATCAGCTCCGAGGCGCCGTTGCCCACGTAGATGTCGTCCAGCCCCACGCCTTCGATGTTCTTCTGCTGCGTGTAGTGCATGATCGCCTTGCGCGCGGCGAAGATGCCCTTGGAATCCGAATAGCCCGCCGAATTGGGCAGGTTGCGCATCATGTCCTGCTGGATCTCTTCCGGCGCGTCGAAACCGAACACGGCCAGGTTGCCGATGTTCAGCTTGATGATCTTGTGTCCTTCCTCTTCCATCTGCTTGGCCTTCTCCAGCACCGGGCCGCGGATGTCGTAGCAAACATTGTTGAGCTTGTTGGATTTCTGGATCGGTTTCACGGCGATGTCGGCAGGAGGCAAGGGCCGCCGGGTGAACGGCGGCTGGCTAGAGAATCTGGGTGGGAAGGAGCGGTCCGCGAGCGCCTGTCCGCTGCAATGCAACGCAAAACGTGGCAGGCAGGGAGGCAAAAGCTATAATTTATCGGATTATGACAGACTTCGGCAGGGATTCTTGCATTGCAGCGTATGCCGCCGGCAGCCGCCGCGCGCGGCGCGGCCTGCCCTGCCGGCCGGCCTGCAGTACCCGCCCGCTGCCACCGACACTGCCCTCAACCCGCCCCGCGCGGCCCGGCCCCGCCGCCGCGCCCGCGCCGGCGCCGCCCCGAAAGGTTTCCCCTTGAAACTCCACGCTGACCAGCCCAATGCCCTCAATACGGTGACCGCCTACGGGCCCGGCTATATCGAAATCAACATGGTGCGCTACACGGACTCCGTGCTGGTCATGCCCGAAGGCGAGGTCCGGCCATGGCCGGTACGGCACTTCGAAGACCTCGAGCCGGCCCATTTCGAGGGGCTGCTCGAGCACGCACCCGAAGTGGTGCTGCTCGGCACCGGCAGCCGCCTGCGCTTCCCGCACCCGCGCCTGACCGCCTCGCTGGCGCGCCGGCATGTAGGGGTCGACGCCATGGACCTGCAGGCCGCATGCCGTACCTACAACATCCTGATGGCGGAAGGCCGCAAGGTGGCGGCCGTGCTGCTGCTCGAAGACCCGGCCTGAGGCCGGCCCGGCGCCATGCGCCCGCCCAGGGACGAAACGACAAGTTACGCGGGCGCCACGCTTGAAGTTTGCCGGGCAGCCCCCATCTGCCGCCACCATGGTGGCAGCACTCATGCAGCCGCCCCCTTCCTGCCCCTCCCAGGAGCCATAAGAATGACAGTCAGTCTCGACCAGGCCGTATCCGACTTCAGCGCGCCCGCCACCGGCGGCGCTTTCCGCCTTGCCGGGCAGCGCGGCAAGACCGTGGTGCTGTATTTCTACCCCAAGGACAATACGCCGGGTTGCACCACCGAAGCCATGAACTTCCGCGACCAACACGACGACTTCGTCAAGGCCGGCGCGGCGGTGTACGGCATCTCGCGCGACAGCATGAAGTCGCACGACAACTTCAAGGCCAAGCTGGAGCTCCCCTTCGAGCTGATCTCGGACGGCGACGAAGCCGTCTGCAATCAGTTCGATGTCATCAAGATGAAAAAGATGTATGGCAAGGAAGTGCGCGGCATCGAGCGCAGCACCTTCATCATCGACGGCAAGGGCATCCTGCGCCACGCCATGCGCGGCATCAAGGTGCCCAACCATGTGGACGAGGTCCTGCAGATCGTGCGGGATCTCTGAGCGCAAACGCCCTTCGGGGCGGCGGCTGGATCGCCGCAGCAACACCTTGGCCCCCGGGTCCTGCCAGCGATTGCAAAACAGAAATCGTTCGGATACATTGATCCGTAATGAGTTCAGAATCCGGATGCCACGCTGTTTCATCGTCCCGGCCCAGGCGCCTCGAGCCCCGGGCCGGTAGCGGACCTGCCGTGTCTCCGGTCCGCAAGAAAGCCGTCAAACCTGCTGCACAGGTCTGGCGGCTTTTTTGTTTGTACGCACAGGACACGATCGGCAACTTCGCGGCCCAGCGCGGCCGCACTCGTGCCCTGCGCCGTTTTCCAGCCGTCTTCTCCCCCTGAAAGGAAAGCCAAGCATGCCGCTGCCGACCATGCCCGCCAAGCCTGCTCAATTGCTTGACCCGAGTGAATTCGCCCCGGTGACCAAGCTGCCCAAGGCCAGATCAGCGACACAGGCCAAGAAACCTGTGCCGGCGCTGGAGCGCGTGGCCTTGCTGGAAACCGGAAACAGCACGGCGCAAGACGCCTCGGGCGTCGAGACCCGCATCGGCGGCACCACGCGAGCGCGCAACAAGGACGCGCCGACGCCGCTGACGCCCGTGCCGACCCTGGCCTCGGTGCCGAAGACCCCGGCCAAGACCGCCGCCGGCACCACCAGCCGCCGCGCACCCAAACACACTGGCCCGGCCAAGCTGTTCGTGCTGGACACCAACGTGCTGATGCACGACCCGACCTCGCTGTTCCGCTTCGAAGAGCATGACGTCTATCTGCCGATGATGACGCTCGAGGAGCTGGACAACCACAAGAAGGGCATGAGCGAAGTCGCGCGCAACGCGCGCACCGTCAGCCGTACCCTCGACGCGCTGGTGGGGGGCACCGACGGCGTGCTCGACGACGGCATGCCGCTGGCCAAGCTCGGCAACCGCGATGCGCAGGGCAAGCTGTTCCTGCAGACCAAGCTCAACGAGATCAAGCTGCCCGACGGCCTGCCGCAAGGCAAGGCCGACAACCAGATCCTGGGCGTGGTCAGCGCGCTGCAGCAGCAGTTTCCGGACCGCCAGGTCGTGCTGGTGTCGAAAGACATCAATATGCGCATCAAGGCCCGCGCCCTGGGGCTGCCCGCCGAGGACTACTTCAACGACCAGGTCCTCGAGGACAAGGACCTGCTCTACTCGGGCGTGATGATCCTGCCCAACGACTTCTGGGCCAAGCACGGCAAGGGCGTGGAGAGCTGGCAGGATCCGAAGTCCGGCGCGATGTTCTATCGCCTGACCGGACCGCTGGTGCCCTCGTTCCTGGTCAACCAGTTCGTCTACCTGGAGCCCAGCGACGGCAGCCTGCCGCTGTACGCCCAGGTCAAGGAGATCAACGGCAAGACCGCGCTGCTGCAGACGCTCAAGGACTACACGCACCACAAGAACAATGTGTGGAGCGTGACCGCGCGCAACCGCGAGCAGAACTTCGCGCTCAACCTGCTGATGCATCCGGAGATCGACTTCGTCACGCTGCTGGGCCAGGCCGGCACCGGCAAGACCCTGCTGGCGCTGGCGGCGGGCCTGGAGCAGGTGCTGGACCAGAAGCTCTACAACGAGATCATCGTCACCCGCGCCACCGTGCCGGTCGGCGAGGATATCGGCTTCCTGCCCGGCACCGAGGAAGAGAAGATGCAGCCCTGGATGGGCGCATTCGACGATAACCTCGAGGTGCTGCAGAAGAGCGACGACAGCGCCGGCGAATGGGGCCGCGCCGCCACCCAGGAACTGATCCGTTCGCGCATCAAGGTCAAGAGCATGAACTTCATGCGCGGCCGTACCTTCGTCAACAAGTTCGTCATCATCGACGAGGCGCAGAACCTGACGCCGAAGCAGATGAAGACGCTGGTGACGCGTGCGGGCCCGGGCACCAAGATCATCTGCCTGGGCAATATCGCGCAGATCGATACGCCCTACCTCACCGAAGGATCGTCCGGGCTCACCTACGTCGTCGACCGCTTCAAGGGATGGAGCCATAGCGGCCACGTCACGCTGGCGCGCGGCGAGCGCTCGCGCCTGGCGGACCATGCCGCGGATGTCCTGTAGGCGTTGCACCAAGCCGGCAAGCCCGCTTCCCGTGTAGGACCGCGCCCGGCAGCATTGTCTGCCGGCGTGGCCTAGCATCAAGGTAACCGGAGCGCCCGCCAAGTTCGGCACCCTGCGTGCCGGCGCCTGGCGGGCGCTTTTTCATCTTGGCTCTGGATCGACGGAGGCACTTGAATGGATACCCAGCATCCTCGCCTGGCGCATGCCAGGAACAAGGTCAGGGCGCGGCTTGCCCTGGCCGGCGGCCTTGCCCTTGCGGCACTTTCCCTGCCATGCGGCTCCGCCCTCGCCGCGGACGAAATGGTGATCCGCACCATGGGGCCGGTCAGCTATGTGTGCGGCGGCATTGCCGCGGACGAGCAGCAGCAGCTCGCCGCGCAGCAGAAGAATTTCAATATGGGCGTGCTCTTCACCCAGGGCGAACGCGGCGAATTCCTGGCCGACGTGGCCGTGCGCATGATGCGCGAAGGCCACGAAGTTGCCAGCTTCACGGCGGCCGGGCCGAAGTGCCTGATCAAGGCCCCGCAAGGCAGCTACAATATCGAAGCGACTTATAAGGGTCAGGCCAAGTCGGTCAATGTGAGCACCGGCACGTACAACGCGCAGTTGCGCTGGTAAGCGGTGCCACCGGACGGCTGCTTTCGCGGCTGTTGCGCGGCTGTCTGCGCGGTGCTTGGCGCCCGGCCCGCAATCGATCAGAACAAGAATGCCAACGCGCCAGACAGGCCAGACAGCCAAGTCACCCGAACCCGGGCCCGTATCATTACCGGCGCGCGTTGCCTGCCGGGCCCGCCTGCCCTTGCTGTGCGCAGCCGCGCTTGTGCTGGCCGCCTGCGCCTCCGCGCCGCCGACCCGCAACGCCGGCCAGACCCGCCCTGGCGGCACCCCCATGGTGGACCCCAGCGCCGGGCTCGAGGAAGTCTCCATCCAGGCCATGTCCCTGGTCGGCACGCCCTACCGCTATGGCGGCAACACGCCCGACTCCGGCTTCGACTGCAGCGGCCTGGTGCGCTACGTGGTGCTGCGCGCCGCCAACGTCAGCCTGCCGCGCACCACCGAGGCAATGGGCGAGCGCGGCGTGGCGCTGGATCGCGGCCAGGTAGCCTCGGGCGACCTGGTGTTCTTCAACACCACCGGCCGCGCCAACTCGCACGTCGGCATCTACGTCGGCCAGAACCGCTTCGTGCACGCGCCGTCCACCGGCGGCACCGTGCGCCTGGAGGACATGGGCAAATCCTATTGGGCGTCGCGCTACAACGGCGCCCGGCGCGTGGCCAGCGCGGCCGTCCCGCCACCGATGCCCGCGCGGCCTCAGCCGCAATTGCCGACGCCGGAGGCTCCTGCCGCCCCGCCGGCCGGGGACGACGACCCCATCGCCGCCTTCGCCAATCGCTAGGTTCGGCGTGCCGGGCATCCCGCGCCCAACAAAAAACCAGGCATGACGCCTGGTTTTTTTGGGGCAGTGCCGACAGCGGGATGTCGCCTCAGAGCACGTGCAAGCCGATCCACCATGCAATCGCCGCCATGAAGGCAGACGCAGGAATGGTCAGCACCCAGGCCCAGACGATATTGCCGGCCACGCCCCAGCGCACGGCCGAAGCCTTCTGCACCGAACCTACGCCGACGATGGCGCCGGTGATGGTGTGGGTGGTGGAGACCGGCACGCCCAGCGCCGAAGCGATGAACAGCGTGATCGCCCCGCCGGTCTCGGCGCAGAAGCCGCCCACCGGCTTGAGCTTGGTGATCTTCTGGCCCATGGTGCGCACGATGCGCCAGCCACCGAACATGGTGCCCATGCCGATCGCCACGTAGCAACTGACGATGACCCACACCGGCGGTTCGCCGCCGCCCTGCGCCACATGGCCGCTGGCGATCAGCAGCATCCAGATGATGCCGATGGTTTTCTGCGCATCGTTGCCGCCGTGGCCCAGGCTATAGAGCGAGGCCGAGATCAGCTGCAGCCGGCGGAACCAGCGGTCCACGCGGGACGGCGGCGTGCGGAAGAAAGTCCAGGCCACGATCACCATCATCAGCGAACCGAGCACGAAGCCCAGCAGCGGGGAGATCACGATGAACGCAACGGTCTTCGCCAGGCCACCGCCCACCAGCGCGCTGGTGCCGCCCTTGGCCACCGCGGCGCCCACCAGCCCGCCGATCAGCGCGTGCGACGACGACGAGGGAATGCCGTAGTACCAGGTGATCAGGTTCCAGGCGATGGCGCCGACCAATGCGCCGAAGATGACGTGGTGGTCGACGATATGGACGTCGATGGTGCCCGTTCCCACCGTGGCCGCCACCTTGAGGTGGAAGATGAAGATGGCCACCACATTGCACATGGCGGCCATGGCCACGGCGTGGTGCGGCTTGAGCACGCCCGTCGATACCACCGTGGCGATCGAGTTGGCGGCATCGTGGAAGCCGTTCATGAAGTCGAACAGCAAGGCGAGGCCCACCAGCAAGGCGATCACCCACAAGCTCATTTGTATGGTCTGCATGCCGATTCGTGCCTCAGGCGTTTTCCAGGACGATGCCTTCGATGATGTTGGCGACGTCCTCGCACTTGTCGGTGATGGTTTCCAGTTGCTCGTAGATGGCCTTGAGCTTGATCAGCCGTTTCACGTCGGTCTCGTCGCGGAACAGCTTCGACATGGCCGAGCGCATCACGCGGTCCGCCTCGGACTCGAGCTGGTCGATCTGCTGCGCCGTCTTGAGGATGGCGCTGGCATTGCTCATGTCTTCGAGCAGCCCGACCGCGATCTTGACCTGGTCGCAGCACTGCACGCAGATCGAGGCCAGCTTGCGCGCTTCGTCGGTCAGGCTGGTCACGTCGTACAGCGAGATGGTCTCCGCCACGTCTTCCATCAGGTCGAGGATGTCGTCCATGGTGGTGATGAGCTTGTGGATCTCATCGCGGTCCAGCGGCGTGATGAAGGTCTTGTGCAGCAGGTCGATGGTGTCGTGCGTGATGCGGTCGGCCTTCTTTTCGGTGGCCTGGACGCGGCGCGCGTGTGCCTCGGCATTGGGCAGGTCGTTGACCAGCACTTCCAGCTCGCGGGCGGCGGTCACCGCGCAATCGGCATGCTGGTTGAAGTATTCGAAGAACTTGCCCTCCGTGGGCATGAATCGGCCGAACATGGGTTGTTCCTTGTCACGACGCGTTAGCGCCGCTGGTTGTTGCTGAGTGGGTTGCTGGATCAGCCAGTCGTGCATTGAATGACAGCCGCCTCGCGGCGGCTGTCATCAAAACGCAATATTTTACAGGCATGTGGGGCGAAGCCGCGCCTCTTTGATGTGCGGCGCCGGCGATCCGCCTTCCCGGCGGCGCCGGCTGCCCGGCAAGCCGCGCCGGGCCTGGGCTTCAGTTGTCGTTGTCGAAGAAGGCGGGGCCGCCGCTGAAGTTGTCGAACTTCGTGAACTGGCCCAGGAATGTCAGCCGCACGGTCCCGATCGGGCCGTTACGCTGCTTGCCGATGATGATTTCCGACGTGCCCTTGTCCTGCGAGTCCGGGTTGTAGACCTCGTCGCGGTAGATGAACAGGATCACGTCGGCATCCTGTTCGATAGCGCCGGATTCGCGCAAGTCGGACATCACCGGCCGCTTGTTGGGGCGCTGTTCCAGGCTTCGGTTCAACTGCGACAGCGCAATCACGGGGCAGTTGAGCTCCTTGGCCAGGCCCTTGAGCGAACGCGAGATTTCCGAGATCTCGGTGGCGCGGTTTTCACCGCCGCCCGAGCCCGACATCAGCTGCAGGTAGTCGATGATGATCAGGCCGAGCTGGCCGCACTGGCGCGCCAGCCGGCGTGACCGGGCGCGCAGCTCCATCGAGCTCAGCGCCGGGGTTTCGTCGATGAACAGCTGGGCATCGTTCATGCGCTGGATGGCATGCGTCAGGCGCGGCCAGTCTTCGTCGAGCAGGCGGCCGGTACGCAGGCGGTGCTGGTCCAGCCGGCCCACCGAGCCGAGCATACGCATGGCCAGCTGCGTGCCCGCCATTTCCATGGAGAACACCGCCACCGGCAGGCCCTGCTCCACCGCCACATGCTCGCCGATGTTCAGCGAGAACGCGGTCTTGCCCATCGAGGGCCGGCCCGCAACGATGATCAGGTCGCCGGCCTGCATGCCGCTGGTCATGCGGTCCAGGTCGATAAAGCCGGTCGGTACGCCGGTCACATCGGTGCTGGAATCCCGGTGGTACAGCTCGTCGATGCGCTCCACCACCTGGGTCAGCAGCGGCTGGATCTCCTGGAAGCCCTTCTGCCCGCGCGAGCCTTCCTCGGCGATGGCGAAGACCTTGGATTCGGCCTCATCGAGCAGTTCCCGCACTTCGCGCCCCTTGGGCGCGAACGCGGCGGTGGCGATGTCGTCGGCCACGGTGACCAGCTTGCGCAGCACAGAGCGCTCGCGCACGATCTCCGCATAGCGGCGGATATTGGCTGCGCTGGGCGTGTTCTGCGCCAGCGAATTCAGGTAGGCCAGTCCGCCCACCTCCTCCGCCTTGCCGGCTCCCTGCAACACCTCGTAGACGGTGATGACGTCGGCAGGCTTGGTAGCAGCGATCAGCCGGGAGATGCTCTGGAAGATCATCCGGTGATCGAAGCGATAGAAGTCCGCTTCGGACAGGAAATCGGCGATACGGTCCCAGGCGGCGTTGTCCAGCAACAGGCCACCGAGTACCGATTGCTCGGCCTCGATGGAGTGTGGTGGAACCTTGAGATTATCTAGTTGGGGGTCTGCGACGGGCGCGTTCATGGGGAGGGATTATAACGGTGGCCGGGCCCCCGTCGCAGGAGAAATCGCGGCTGTCAGCCATCGTCCGCGATGAAGTGACGGCGGGACGACCAGCCTGTCGCAATTAAGCCCAAAGCAAAAAAGGCAGGAGCGCTTGGCCCCTGCCTTTTTTGTTGTTGCCAGCAATCGATGCCCGCCGCCAGCCCCTGAGCGGGGCCCGCGGTGGCATCGAATCCGGTCTTAGACGTGCTCGCCCAGGACGGCGATGGTCACATCGACCAGCACGTCCGTGTGCAGCGAAACGCTGACCGGATGATCGCCAACGACCTTCAGCGGGCCGTTCGGCAGGCGCACTTGCGCCTTCTCGATCTTGAAGCCTTGGCCTTCCAGGGCTTCGGCGATGTCGGCGTTGGTGACCGAACCGAACAGGCGGCCGTCCACACCCGACTTCTGGGTGATCTGCACGGTCAGGCCGTTCAGCTTTTCGCCTTCGGCTTGCGCAGCGGCCAGCTTCTCGGCGGCGGCCTTTTCCAGCTCGGCGCGCTTGACTTCGAACTCGCTGATGGCGGTCTGGGTCGCACGGCGGGCCTTCTTGTTCGGGATCAGGAAGTTACGGGCGTAGCCGTCCTTCACGCGAACGATGTCACCCAGGTTGCCCAGGTTGATGACTTTTTCCAGCAGAATGATTTGCATCGTGTTTTCTCCTTGACGGACCTAGGGCCGATCAGTTCTTGTGCAGGTCGGTGTAGGGCATCAGCGCGAGGAAACGCGCGCGCTTGATGGCCGTATCGAGCTGACGCTGATAGTGAGCCTTGGTACCGGTCAGGCGGGCCGGCGTGATCTTGCCGTTGTCGCCGATGAAATCCTTCAGGGTGTCCAGATCCTTGTAGTCGATCTGTTCCACGCCAGCCACGGTGAAGCGGCAGAAGCGCTTGCGCTTGAACAGCGGGTTCTGCTGTTGGAAGCGCTTCTTGTTCTTGTTGTCACGTTTGACGAATGCCATGATTCAATCCTTTTCGAATGCTTTACATCCAGTGATGTGAAAGACGAGAGCCTTGCTGTTGCGGTGCTTGCGAGCGAGGAATCCTTCGCAGTCGAGCATCGCGCCGAGCGGGGTACGCTCGAGCCGTTGCCCAACCTGGCCGATTCCCATGGCGGCGATGGCAAATTCCACCTGCCTGGGCGTTTGCGCCTCGACGGTCTGGCCCGCGTACTGCAAGATGCAGTTGACGACGGGGACGCCTGCCGGGGTGTAGCGCAAGGCATCGCGTTCGGCGAGGGTTGCGCAGAGCCTTAACTGGTTCAACGCTGCCTCCCTTCCCGATGCCTGTACCCATGCCCGCCCGCGCCGCCGCGACGCCTCACGTACTCAGCGTCTGCGGCAACCGCAACGGTCCGCACTTACGCGGCCGGGGCTTCGCTGGTCTGTTGCGCGGCCTTGCGGGCTTCTTCGCGCTGCACTTCCTTCATCATCGGGGACGGTGCGGTTTCGGCCTTCTTGGTCTGAACGATGAGGTGGCGCAGCACCGCGTCGTTGAACTTGAACGCGTGTTCGAGTTCAGCCAGGGTTTCCTTGCCGCATTCGATGTTCAGGCAAACGTAGTGAGCCTTGGCCAGCTTCTGGATCATGTAGGCCATCTGACGGCGGCCCCAGTCTTCCACGCGGTGGATCTGGCCTTCCTGCGACGTGACCAGCGTCTTGTAACGCTCGATCATGGCCGGAACTTGTTCACTCTGGTCCGGATGGACGATAAATACGATTTCGTAATGACGCATTGACGCTCCTTTTGGATAAGCCACCCGGGCGCCATGTCCGGTGCGGCAAGGTTGGATAGCCTTAAAGTATAGCGCGCTTTCGCCTTACTCGGCAAGTCGCTTCAACTCCCCGCGAACAGCGCCTGCAGCGCGACCGGATCGGACGCCAGCGCGGGAGTCCCCGCCAGGGCAAACAGCAGGAGCACGCGTGCCTTATAAGGATTCAGGTTGCCGGCCGCAACGAAAACACCGGACGCCGGCCGCGGCGCCACCGGAATCGCCACATGACCCGCACCGGTGCGCGAACTGCGCACGACCGCCACGCCGGCCGCGGCCGCCTCGGCCAATGCCTCGGCCAGCGACTGGTGGATCGAGCCGTTGCCCGCGGCCGCCACGACAAGACCGTTCACGCCCGCCCCGACCAGCGCGTCGACGACCACCCGGCCCGGCTCCGCATAGCTGGCGAGAATCTCCACCTTGGGCCAGGCCTGCGGCATCGGCATGGCCGCGGCCGGCAACCGCGCCGGGGCGCGCGTGAAGCCCACGAAGTCATCCTGCACATAACCGACCGGCCCGCCCGCTGGCGAAGCGAAGGCGTTCACTGCCGACGTGTGCGCCTTCACAACGTCGCGCGCGGCGTGGATCTCCTGGTTGATGACCAGCAGCACGCCCTTCCCCACCGCCTGCGCGTGGCTGGCCACACGCACGGCGTCGAGCAGGTTCAGCGGCCCGTCGGCCGACAACGAGGTCGAAGGCCGCATGGCCGCGGTCAGCACGATGGGCAGCCCGACGGGACAAGCGAGGTGCAACACCATCGCCGTCTCTTCGAGCGTGTCGGTGCCGTGCGTCACGACAATGCCGGCAACGTCGGGTTGCGCGGACCAGAAGCGGATGCGCTCGACCAGCCTCGACCAGAGCGCGAACGACATGTCCTTGCTATCTACCTGGGCGACCTGCTCGGCCTCGATGCGGGCCACACTGCCGAGCGCCGGCACCGCGCCAAGCAAGGACGCCACCGGCACCGTGGCCGCCTGGTATTTGGCGCTACTGGCCGGATTGGAGGAGGAACCTGCGATGGTGCCGCCGGTGGCGAGCACGACGACGCGACGCAATAGGGACATGGCGGGGGACGTGTTGGAATCCGGATTCAAAAGACACGAAATCAGCGATTTGCGTGCCGCGGATTGTAACTCGCTTACCGCCCCACACTTGCGACCAGCACAACCCGCCTGGCGTGCGACAAAGCGCCTGTCGATGAGCAGCCTCCCAAAATTCCGCTTGCACTTCACTCGATACTGTATAAAATCACAGCATACTGTTTAAACATACAGTGCTTTCACATACGGCGACCATGGCGACCCTGACACCGCGACAGCAGCAGATTTTCGACCTGATTCGCAGCACCCTCCAGCACACCGGCTTCCCGCCCACCCGTGCCGAGATCGCCGCCAAGTTCGGCTTCTCCTCGCCCAACGCCGCAGAAGAACATCTGCGCGCCCTGGCACGAAAAGGCGTGATCGAACTCACGCCTGGCGCGTCGCGCGGCATTCGCCTCAAGGTATGGCGCAGCGACTCGGAACTGCCCGACCAGTTCTCCCTCCCCATGGCCGGCGTGATGCAACTGACGCTGCCGCTGGTCGGGCGTGTCGCCGCAGGTAGCCCAATCCTTGCGGCCGAGCATATCGACCGCCAGTATCAGGTCGATGCCTCGGTATTCGAAGTCCAGCCCGACTACCTCCTTCGCGTCCGCGGCCTGAGCATGCGCGACGCCGGCATCCTCGACGGCGACCTACTCGCCGTCAAACGCGCCAGCGAAGCCGCCAACGGCAAGATCGTCGTAGCCCGCCTCGGCGACGACGTCACTGTCAAACGCCTCAACCGACGGGGCGACACCATCGAACTGATCGCAGAGAACCCCGACTTCGCCAGCATCATCGTTGAGCCCGGCCGCGAAGAGTTCTCGCTCGAAGGCATTGCCGTCGGCCTGATTCGTACCGGCGCCTTCTGACGATTCAACAAGTGCGGCTGGAGCGGGCCTGCCCCGCATCAAGCTGCACCCGTTTGTGCCAACGCCACCCGCGCCGCGGGTGCCGCCAACTGTTGTTGCAAATTACCAGGTGTAGCCATGCTGCCAGCCAACCGCTTCTCCGCCCGCCGCCCCGTCAAGCCCGTCCCGTTCCGCCAGTCCAAGGGCGTGCGTATCTATCAGGGCGCGCAACGCCGCACCATGGTCGGCAGCATGGCAGCCATCTGCCGCATGCTCGAACTGGAAGATCTCCCCAAGCTCTCCGCGTGAAATCGCGTTGCGTATCCCTCGATTCAACGGCGCCCTGGCATCACGAAAAAATTTGAGCGAAGTACTAGCCATCCGCGAATGAAGTTTGTATAATCTTGTTTTTCGTCGATCAGCACTCAGCTGAAAGACTACGACGGTGGCTGTAGCTCAGTTGGTAGAGTCCAGGATTGTGATTCCTGTCGTCGTGGGTTCGAGTCCCATCAGCCACCCCAGAATTGCATTGCAAAAACAGCGAGCTGCGAAGCTCGCTGTTTTTGTTTGTGGGTCTGTTATTTGTCTCAGGCCCGATCGCAAGCCGATTCCGGCGCCCTCTCCCCTCCCCATTTCGTCTACGCACTCGCGTTATTTGCCTGGCTCAACGAGGCAATAGCGGTATTCTGACGACGCCGTATGCTCCATGCGCGCGGCAAATGCGCGACGTATCTGCTTTCTCGCTACCCACCCGGGAGATCTGGATATGGCTGGCTCGAGCCTGCTTCTGCTGATCGACGACATCACTACCATGCTTGACGACGTGGCGGCCTTGAGCAAATTGGCCGCCAAGAAGACCGCGGGCGTGCTCGGCGACGATCTCGCCCTCAATGCCCAGCAGGTCAGCGGTGTCAACGCTGAACGCGAGTTGCCGGTGGTTTGGGCTGTTGCGAAGGGATCCCTGCGCAACAAGGCCATCTTGGTACCATCCGCGCTGGCCATCAGTGCCGTCATCCCGTGGGCGATCGTGCCGCTGCTGATGGCCGGCGGCGCCTTCCTCTGCTACGAGGGTTTCGAAAAGATTGCGCACGGCTTCATGCATCAGGACGGGCAGGAGACAGCAGCAAGCCCGGCGCCGGAGACGGCGGACCCCACCGCTCTCGAAAGGTCGAAGATCCGCGGCGCAGTGCGTACGGATTTCATCTTGTCGGCTGAAATCATCGTCATTTCCCTCGGCACCGTTTCGAGCGCCGCGTTCGGGACGCAGGTTGCCGTGTTGACGGCGATTGCCCTGATCATGACGGTAGGTGTCTATGGCCTGGTGGCCGGCATCGTCAAACTGGACGACGCCGGACTCTATCTGCACCAGCGCTCATCGGCCGCGGCGCGCGCTGCGGGCCGCGGCATCCTGCGCATGGCGCCCTGGCTGATGCGGGCGCTCTCGGTGGCGGGTACCGTGGCGATGTTCCTGGTTGGCGGCGGGATCCTGGTCCACGGATTCCCCGGCGCGCATCATTTGACGGATCTCGTGACCGGCGTTCTGGCGGATGTACCAAGCGTGGGAAGCAGCCTGGAAATGCTCGGACCGCTGCTGCTCAACGCGGTAGCCGGCATGCTGGCCGGTGCGCTGGTCACTGCCACGGTTGCCGTGGCCAGGTTCGGGATGCGGATGTTTCGGCCCTCCTCCGACTGATCACTCCGAGCCGCGGACCGGTCGCTGCGGATCGGTCACTACGAATCGGCCGCCCAAAAAGCAAAACCCCCCAGTACGTGCGTACTGAGGGGTTTCAAGGGAGAGCCTGGCGATTACCTACTTTCACACGGGTAATCCGCACTATCATCGGCGTGGAGTCGTTTCACGGTCCTGTTCGGGATGGGAAGGGGTGGTTCCAACTCGCTATGGTCACCAGGCATAAACGG